>NZ_PIZL01000007.1:0-78563 GCF_002835515.1 Vibrio sp. vnigr-6D03 | reverse complement strand
TCATGATCGTGTTTATCATGATCATCGTGACCGTCATCTTCTCCAAGTGTATGGCGAACTTCAGTAAAGGTCGGCTTACACTGAGCAGCACTAGAAAGCGTCATTACTTTGTCTGCTTGGTTTAATACAGACAACGCGTTTGCTAGCTGTTTCTTTTGCTCTGCATTTTTAGGTGCACTTTCAAAACCAACAACATCAGCGCCAGGAGCATGGATTTCCATCAGCAGCTCGTCACCGTCTTGTGCAATGTTAAGTTCTACAACACCGTGGACGTGCGCATCATGTTGACGAAATTCTTCTGCGTGTGCCGATGTTGTAACGATAGCCGCTGCCAATAGTGAAAGTTTAAATACGTGGTTCATGTTTACCTCTGTTTATAAATTTGAATGAAAAGTAGATGGCTAAACGAGAACACGTGGTGGAGATCGAGCATGGTAATACGGCAACGGTGCAAAGCTTGGTTTCAGAACATCGTAGGCTTTTGTCCAGAAAAAGTGCGGCACATATGGAATCGAAGGAATGGACCCTGAAAGCGCATACTTACTGATCGAAAACATCTCGCACGCATGTTCTTCATGGTGCGCGGGTTCCCAATCCTGACTGTGTACAACGAACGCTGCACTCAACCACAGCACACAGCTAATGGCGAGAAAAGTGAAGAATTGTTGAAACGTCCGTAAATGCATTTGAGTCAAATATCAAAAATAAAGGCTAAATGTAATAACATAACAAGGGTGCTGCAAGCGAATTTTCTACCCTTTCAAACCGGTGTCATTATTCCAACAACAAAGAGCGACCTAAGTGGTCGCTCTTTATACTAACAAGGTAATCTACGATGATTAAAGTTCGGTGACAATCTCACGCGAAAACGCTTTCTCACAGTACTTACACTTCAAACGCACATCTTCATTTCGCTCGATGAGAGAGAATGACGTATCGATAGGTTCGAAGTTTGAGATACAGTTGCTATTAGGGCATGCGAATACCCCCAAGATTTTTTCAGGCAGTGTTAGCGCTAGCTTTTTCACAACCTTGTACTCTTCAATTTGATTCACGGTTGCATGGGGAGCATACAGCGCCAGCTTTTGCGCTTGATCTTCATTGATAAAGACATTTTCAATCTTCAGAAGATCTTTTGCGCCTAACGCAGAAGACGGTAAGTTTAATCCGATGGTGACACGCTCTTCTGAATTGTGCATATCGAACAAGCGCAAAACCTTAATACCGATTTGAGCAGGAATGTGGTCGATAACGGTGCCGTTACGAATCGCTTCTACCTGCAATTGAGTTTCTTTAGCCATGATCTTTCTCCTCAGTTACAGAGTGTCGTTAAGTACAAGTGCCAACAGTGCTTCACGGGCGTAGACGCCATTTTCAGCTTGCTGGAAGAAATACGCGTAAGGGGTTTTATCGACATCCACAGTAATTTCATCCACACGAGGGAGTGGGTGAAGGACTTTTAGGTTGTCTTTAGCACCGGTTAGCGTGGCTGCCGATAGCACGTACGCCGATTTGATATGGGCATACTCAGATTCATCAAAACGTTCTTTTTGAACTCGAGTCATGTACAGAATATCGAGTTCTGGGACCACACTTTCCATTTCTGTATGCAGGCTGTATTCGATGCCAGCATCATCCAGCTCTTCACAAATGTAATCCGGCATTGCCAATGCTTCTGGCGCAATGAAGAAGAAGCGGTTATTGCTGAACTTAGCCAAGGCTTGTGTCAGTGAATGCACCGTGCGTCCGTATTTTAAATCACCCACGAAGGCGACGTTTAAGTTATCTAAACTACCCTGAGTTTCGTAGATGCTGAATAGGTCTAATAATGTTTGTGTTGGATGCTGATTTGCACCATCGCCAGCGTTAATCACTGGAACATTATTAGAGAATTCAGACGCCAAGCGAGCTGCCCCTTCTTGTGGGTGGCGCATAACGAACGCGTCGACGTAAGAAGATATGACTTGCACAGAATCCGCTAGAGTCTCGCCTTTCTTAGCCAGAGAGGTGTTGCCATCGTTATCAAAGCCAATTACATCGCCACCAATACGTTGCACTGCGGTTTCAAATGAAAGACGTGTTCGGGTGGAAGGTTCAAAGAAGCAACTTGCGATAACTTTGTTTTTAATGAGCTCTGGTTGAGGTTCATTTTTCAGCTGACCTGCTGTTTTCACGATCAGCTCCAGCTCGTCACGAGACAGCTCAGAAATGGAGATGATGTGTTTTTGATAGAGTGAGTTCGCCATGATCTTCTTCCCTATGGTGATGCCATAAAAAAGCCCCCCTATTGAAGGGAGGCTTTAAAAAATAATACGGGAACAATAAAACAAAACAGGGAAGCCTAGTCGCTTCTTAATCACCACTAAATCAGGGATGAGAGTGTGTTTCATTAATCGTTCCTCAGACAAATTGCGGAGAATTATACGCCTAAGGAACGTGATCGCAAGCGATTACATTGTGTTTTTTGTTACTGCTATTGTCCGAGGGTTGCCACCATAACGGCTTTGATTGTGTGCATGCGGTTTTCGGCTTGATCAAAAACAATGGATTGCTCAGATTCAAACACCTCTTCAGTAACTTCTAGTCCTTTTAAACCGTACTTGTCGGCTATCTCTTTCCCGATGGTGGTTTCATCGTTGTGGAAAGCAGGCAGGCAATGCATAAATTTGGCGTTCGGGTTACCTGTGGCGCTCATGACCTTAGCGTTAATTTGGTAAGGCGTCATTTGTGCCACGCGCTCATCCCATGCTTCAGGTGCTTCTCCCATTGAAACCCACACATCGGTGTAGAGGAAGTCCGCACCCTGAACACCTGTTTCTACATCTTCGGTGAAGTGTAAAGAAGCGCCTGTGGATTGAGCGATGGTTTGGCATTCATCTATTAACTCTGAACTTGGCCAATAGGCTTTTGGTGCCACCACGGTAAAGTGCATGCCCATTTTGGCTGCGCCGACCAAAAGAGAATTCCCCATGTTGTAGCGGGCATCGCCAAGGTAGGCAAATTGAATTTCATTCAGCGGTTTACCATTACTGTGTTCAAGCATGGTTAAAAAGTCAGCGAGGATCTGAGTGGGGTGGAACTCATCGGTAAGCCCATTCCAAACGGGCACACCAGCGTGTTTGCCGAGTGTTTCGACGATGTCTTGCCCAAATCCGCGATATTGAATGCCATCGTACATTCTGCCTAGTACACGAGCCGTATCTTTCATCGACTCCTTATGACCAATCTGAGAGCCAGATGGGCCGATGTAGGAAACTTGGGCGCCTTGATCAAAAGCGGCCACTTCAAATGCGCATCGAGTTCGGGTAGAGGCTTTTTCGAATATTAATGCGATATTCTTCCCGATAAGCGTTTTCTGTTCAGTGCCTGAATATTTCGCCGCTTTTAACTGCTGAGACAGTTGAAGCAGAAAGTCAATTTCCTTGGGCGTATAGTCAAGCAGCTTTAAGAAGTTGCGATTGCGTAAATTGAAAGCCATAAATCTTCCTTCGATAAGGCAAGTACGTTAAAAATCATTTATACATATAAATTCACTTTATGTGAATGTTTATTTTAAATAAAGCAAAAAAAGGTTGACGCTGTTAGCATCAACCTTTTGAGTGTAGTAACCCACATCAAGGTGGGTTGAAGGAGAGCGGGTGTTTTTTTAGATTCCGTCGCGTTCAATAGGGCAGCTCATACAGCGAGCGCCGCCTCGTCCACGTCCTAGCTCATTACCCGGAATAGTCAGGACTTCAATCCCTGCTTTATCGTATTTTTCGTTGGTGTAAACGTTGCGTTCGTATGCGACGACAACACCAGGTTTCACTGTCAGAACGTTATTGGCGTCATTCCACTGTTCACGTTCTGCTTCGTAATTGTCGCCACCTGTCGTAATAATTTTAAGGTGATCAACATCCAGCGCTTGTTCAACGGCATGAATGTAATTTGGCACTTGCTCTACGTTCATCGCTTTGCCGCCATTTGGCGTAAGGCGCCAAGTTTCCAAGTCGTTACGCATGATTTCTGGATAGACCGAGAATGTATCAACGTCCATGTGCGTCATCACAGTATCTAAGTGCATACATGAACGGTGCTTGGGCAAGTTAATCGCAATCACTTGAGATGCTTGACCTGATTCAAATAACCCTGCTGCCAAGTTCTCGACACCCTGAGGCGTGGTTCGTTCTGACATACCGACCAAGACGGCACCGTTACCAATAACCAATACATCGCCGCCTTCAATATTTGCGTTATCGTAATGCAAATCTTCATCACCGAAGTATTTGATAAAGTCTTGACCTGCAAACACAGGGTGCCAACGGTAAATGGCGCGTAAATGGTTCGTTTCACGCTGACGTGCAGGCATCATCATCGGGTTCAGTGATACCCCACCGTATACCCAGCAAGACGTATCGCGGGTGAATAGGTGGTTTGGTAAAGGCTCTATCACAAAATCCAAAGGTTGATGCATCTTCGGTAGCATGGAAGCAGAAGCAATAGGCAACTCTGAATAGGCTAAACCACCAAGCAAAACTGTCGCTAGGTGTTCGTTGTCCATTTCACTCAGGTAATGACGCAGCTCGTGCGCGAAAGTTGGACCGTAGCGAAAATCTGAAATCTGAGTATTAAGTAGCCATGTTCTAGCCTCTGGCACGGCTAAGGTTTCAACAAGAAGATCGTGAAGCAGCAATACTTCTACGTCTTGTTCTCTTAGTGTTTGTGCAAAAGTATCGTGTTCTTCACCTGCCGCTTCTACTGCTAAAACGTCGTCAAACAACAGCTCCTGACAGTTAGAAGGGGTTAAGTGGGTGAGTGCGCGCTCGGGACGATTTAACAACACTCTGCGCAATTGACCGACTTCAGAGCCGACATACAGCTTACTCATTGGGTGTCCTTTCTAATAATTCCGTGACTGACCCTTTGCTTTAAACCGATTCCACTTTCTTGTAACAAGTGCTCTCAACAAACGCTGTAATAAGCCAGTGGTTTAGATGAAACAAAAGGGCGACCTGCATTGAAATGAGGTCCGACTCACATTTATGACAAGGATGAAGACAAGATGCAAGTCGGTAATTTAGTGATAAAGTCGATGTTTAAGGCGTATTTTTAGAGGATTAGTCCTTTTTGGTTCGCATTTGTAAATTTTAGTGTTGTTTTTGAGTGAAATGGATACAGTGCTGGGGTGCCTGAATATTCATGTTGGGTGGTCAGCGAAGTGTCATGATACCCATTACTGTGTGAATGAAGATGCATTAATTTGGTCAAATCACGGTGAATCGTTAGATTTTATGCAGTTCTATGGATTTCAACTCTATGCAATATTGAGTCATAAATTGGCGTATTTATTAAAAAACGCAGAGAAAAGCCTGACCTGACTTTGTTCTGTTTCAAAAAAAGTAAGTACATTTGTTAATATTTTGTTTCTGTGACTCAAGGTTGGTTTTAGTTAGCAGAAAAAATGCCCAAGGATTGAGTTTGCTGGTGGTAATTTGCAGCGAACCGTGCCATATTTCACGCGTTTAATTACCCAGAGAGCGGAGCAATCGAATGTCTCAACAAGATGAATACCTATCGGTAGAAGCGTTACTTGAAATTCAAAAAGAAGACACTCGTGAAATCATCAGTGCATTACTTGAAGACGGCAGTGAACCTGATGCTCTGTATGAAATTGAACATCACCTGTTTGCCGAAGACTTCAATACGCTAGAAAAAGCCGTAGTAGAAGCGTTCAAAATGGGCTTTGAAGTCCTTGAAGCAGAAGAAACAGAAGATGAAGATGGCAACAAACTTCTTTGTTGTGATGCCGTGATGGAATCAGCTCTAAATGCTGAACTCATCGATGCACAAGTCGAAAAGCTGGTTAACCTTGCTGAAAAATACGACATCATTTACGACGGGTGGGGTACATTTTATGAAGGTGAAGATGCCGCTTACGACGTTGAAGAAGACGACGAAGAATAACCTTCCCATCCTCATCGAGAAACGCTGGCTTAATGCTGGCGTTTTTTTATATCTAAACGCAGACCTTGGCTCCCATTTTGATCATGTGGTGGTCAGACAATTGAAATTTCATTAGAAATTATGTGTCTACTTTCATTATAATGCCTCCAAACTTGATCTGGCTCAATTTATCATGCAACTTTCGCTCGCTGGCCTTTGGCAGCTTTCACCGCTAACAGACCTCTCTATCCCGCAGGACGATATCACCTTCCCAGCACCGCTTAGCGATGTGTTGCCTGAGTCTATTTCTGAATCTGACATTCGAAATCAAGAATGGCATTTAATGCATGATATTGAAGTCGATGATGCGATGTTGGCATTTCCAGCGGTGGATTTGGTGATGGCTGGTGTTGATTACTATGCCGAGGTCCGGATTAATGGTGTCGCGGTATTTGATTGCGATGGCACTCAGAATCGTTATAAGAAGGACATTCGCCCCTATTTACAACCAGGTAGAAATCGCTTTGAAATTTTGTTCTTGGAGCAAGATGAAGACTGGCTGTTGGACGAAACACCAGAGATTTGCCCGTTAAACTCAGAGCCTGTGTTAGAAACAGATAAGCGGGTTGGAATATGGCAGGCTCCGTACCTGCAATTTATTCGAAATTTGAGGCTTGATCATATTACCACGGAGCAGATCTGGCACCACGGTGGTGGTTGTGAGTTTAAAGTGGACCTCTATTATCAGACCTTCGCTGCGGGGCTGGTGTCGGCATCGGTGAAGTTTGATGGCATGACCTACCATATCCCTATTGATGTCAGAGCTGATCACGCCACGGCGTTGTTCCAAGTCGAAGCACCACGCTACGCCAACCCGATCTTCCCAGACGATCGCGATCTCTACCAATTGGATGTGATGCTGGACGGGCAAAGCCAAAATATGCGGATAGGGCTCAGTAAAGATCTCTGTGTGATGCATTTCCCTGTTTAGTGAAGTGCAACTAATTTGTATCACTACTAAATGTGACAGCTATCGATTCCCTCCACATTATGATTTTATGTTAGCAGCTCAACATGGCTGTTTTACATAAAGGATCTAATGTGTTTTTTCATGCAAGTGACATTAGCGATACGCTTAAAAATCAGATAATAGAAGGCAGAAATAAGAGCTTTCCGAATCATTCGTCAAATAACTACTTTTATAAACAAGTGCCTTATGGGGTTATCGTGATATTTGATGGGGATAAATTGGTCTCTCAATGTTCGATAATTTATAGATATATAAATATTGATGAATCATTCTTACCCATTCTTGGGGTGTCGGATGCATGGGTCGATGAAAAGTACAGGAAGAAAGGGTTCTTAAAATCCATGCTTGATGAGGTTCAGACCATGAGCAGGGATATGGGAATAGAATGCAATATCCTTGTGGCCGATGTTCCTAGTATCTACTCTAAATATGGGTTTGTTGAATACAATCCGGTGGCACAATGGCTTAGAGTTCATGAAGGTAAGAACTATGGAGTGTCTGTAGAAAAAATCAAAGGCATTATGATCCGGAGCCTAGGAACGAGCAAGCCCCCTCAAAAAATGACAAGCATAGACTTCTTAGGGGAGCTGTTTTAATTAGATAAATGACTTAAAGTGCCTTCGCCATTACCACTTCACAGGCATCATGACCGGTATTCCCCCACGGGGCATCTAAATGTTCAAATCCGAGGTTTTCATAGAGTTTGATGGCGGTTTTCAAGCATTGGGTGGTTTCAAGGTAACACTGCTTGAAACCTTGATACTGGGCGTGATCCATGGCCATTTTGGCGATGGTTTTAGCTAACCCCTTACCTCTTGCTTCCGGTAAAAAGTACATCTTCTGTAATTCGCACACGTCATCTCGACCACGTAAAGGGGCGTAACCACCTCCTCCGACTATTTTTCCATTGTTCTCGATAACCCAGTATTGGGAGCGGGGTTGTGAGTACACGTCGTATAAAAATTCTAGAGTCGGGTCCGCCACGCTATAGCCTTTATCAGAAGAAAGCCCATGTTCTTCTGAAACCGTTCGGATCACCGCGGCTAATGCGGCGTTGTCGCTTTTTCGTATTGGGCGTAGCGTTAACTCATAGTTCATTTTGGATGATGTCAGTGAGCGAATGTAGTGATCCAGAGCGCTCTGTAACCTTGCTTGCTCTTCAAAAGACATTTGGCTTAGTGCGGCTTCGTAGCGCACGTCTTGTTGGTGATTTAACTGCTGAAGAAGATCGTACCCTTTTGCCGTTAATGTATAGAGAACACTGCGTTTGTCCTGTTGATTCGTTGTGACTTCAATGCACAGCTTGCTGGCGAGGCTTTTAAGTGCTCGGCTGGCGTTGGATTTGTCGATGTTCAGCCTTTGAGCAACCTGATTTACGGTGAGTA
Organism: Vibrio sp. vnigr-6D03; assembly: GCF_002835515.1. Taxonomy (NCBI): domain Bacteria; kingdom Pseudomonadati; phylum Pseudomonadota; class Gammaproteobacteria; order Vibrionales; family Vibrionaceae; genus Vibrio; species Vibrio sp. vnigr-6D03. The sequence goes on along the minus strand of NZ_PIZL01000007.1, from coordinate 70,226 downwards.
CCTGCTGCTCTAATTCAATTAAACAGTGCGCTTGAATCGGGGATAAATCAATGTTCCCGCATTGCTTGTCGAGTAAACCAAGTTCCCGAATAAGGTTGCGAGAAAGGGTACGTAGCGTTGAAGTATCCATATTAACCACTAAATATAGTTGCGACTAACAACTATATCTAATGCTATCTAGCAACTAAATCAAGAGACAAGGATGTTAAATGTGGTTGTGTTGGCAAATTGGAGCCAAACGGCTTCGCTTTAGCCAAACTCTTTCATGGAAATAGTAAGCAACCGTATTAATACTGGGTTCCAACAGTGCCATGACGCCACCAATGAATGCATCCCCCGTAATTAAATAGGTAACGGTAAATGCGACACCAAAATGCACGCTGGCAAAACTGGCTGTTTTTAATTGAGTTTGGGATTGGTAGCGTCTTAGCCACGGTATTTGAACCCAAGCTTTTTCATGGAAATAGAAAGCAATGGTATTAACTGAGGGCTCTATCATCGCAATTAAACTGCCAAGTAAAATATCCCCTGTTAGTAGGTACGCGACAGAAAATGCGATTGAAAAGTGGAGTACGGCGAAAGTGAGTGTTTTCTTCATTATTCTGTCCTCGTAAGTGAATAGACCCTAGTATTGCTACTTTTATTGGTTCGGTAAAAGCGATTGTTTCTATCGTTTTAATTGCTAATACCTAACATTTTTGGAGTGCGCATTGCTTGATTCGCAATATTGAAAATAAAGTTGAAGCGAATGAATTGGTTAGTGGCTGATATTTGATCAGGCTGGTATTTTAGGTAGCGGTTATTTTTAACCGTCATTAGCTAGGGTCTGTTGACCTTTCGCGGTTAAATTTTGTTCGAGTTCTATGTGTTTTAATCGCGGCGCAAGGTCTTTAGCCTAGTCATTCTAAGCAAATACCTTGCAACAAAGAGTAAAGGGTATAGACCGGGGACGCCTAGTCGAACCCTTCGGGCAGCATTTGTGGCTCCTTTCTACTGCGTTACCGCTTATTGATGTAGAGCGACTACACCGAATAAGCGCTGCCTTGTATAAAGAATCCACAAATTGCTGCAAAAATCATCTCGAAAGGTCAACAGACCCTAATAATGGTAATCACTCTCTCGCTCCTAGTCCGAAGACAGCGATCTAAATAAAACAATGATCTAAACAAAGCCGTGATCTGAGTAAGAAAGGTATGGAGCGAAAACGTCAGAATGGAAAAATATGGAACAGAACAACAGTCTTGAACAGAACAAGAGTATTGAAGAGAACAACAAGTACCCGTTCAAATTTGAAGGGGAAGGCGCCGAGTTTTTTGGGATTTGGATCGTTAATGTTCTCTTATCCCTGATTACGCTGGGTATTTATTCGGCGTGGGCGAAAGTGAGAACTAATCAATATTTTTACGGCAACACTCGGCTCGATGGTGATGGCTTTGAATATCACGCTAAGCCGATTCAAATTTTAAAGGGCCGTATTATAGCGGTGGTTGTTTTTATCATTTGGAGTGTATCAAATCAGTTTGCACCCGAAGTGAGTGGGGTTCTGATGTTGGCGTTTCTCGCCATTCTACCTTGGCTGGCTTGGAGTAATGCGCGGTTTGATTCCGCAATGACCAGTTACCGCAATGTTCACTTCTCTTTTGCTGGGACATTAAAGGAAGCTTACATGGCTATTCTAGGGAGAGGGATGGCAATCATTGCGTTGTTTCTCGCTGCAATGGCGGCAATTAGCTTCGAGATCGTTCCGGTTGGTGTACTTTTACTGCTGACGATACCTTTTGTGTTCGTCTGGGTTTTGGTGGGAATTTCGAACTATTTTGCTAACGGATACCGTTATGGTAAGCGCACGTTTTCTGCTCAATATACCGTCAAGGCTTACTTAGCGATTTATCTTAAAACCATGCTGTTTGCGTTTGGCTTGTCGATTGCGTTTGGTGTTGTTGCGTCTTTGTTCGCAGGGGCTTCTTTGCTTTCAATGGTATCTTCAGACTTTACACTTTCTGATGGCGGGTTCCCTAATTTTGCTTTCTTCGGTTTGATTATCGCTATTTACATTGGGCTTTTCTTTGTTGGGGTTATCGCTAATGCCTTTAAAACGGCTCAAATGCGTAATTACACCTTTGCACAATTAAACATTGATGCAAGCGACCAAGCTAAGAGTGAGCACCTTCAAGGTGATGAAGACAAACCAGAAAACACGGGCTTTGCGTTTGAATCAACGTTGGCAACGTGGAGCTTTGTCTGGCTGATAATGACGAACTTTTTGCTGCAACTGGTGACTTTCGGTATCGCAAGACCGTGGGTCATGGTCAGAACCAGCCACTTCCTTGCTAACCATACCTATGTGATTGGCGATCTGCCAAACCTAGTGGTAGAAGGGGACGATCAGGACATGAAATCGGCGGTTTCCGATGAGTTGTCTAATGTCTTTGATGTCGACATTGGGATTGGCTAATGCGAGTCAAAGGGATCGCCCACCCGCCCAAAAGCTCTGTACGCATAGAGGCGGAGCTGGATTTGTCGCAGCGTGATTTTATGTATCTGCATGTGGACGGGCAGATTTTCAGCGCGTCTATCCATGATATCGACATCACAGCTTCACCTGGCAAATTGCCACCGAAAATCCGGCTACCGTCGGGGTGGTTGTTTGTGCCCAGCAGCGCTGAGAAGGTCAATGAATTTCTAGTACAGCATGGAAAAAAGAGCAGCCTAAGTCAGCTGGAAAAAAACGCAAAAGCTATCATAGTAAGCACATTGCTGATCGTTGGATTAACCATAGGTTCGTTTACCCATGGTATTCCTTGGTTTAGCAAGCAGGTGGTGAATTGGTTGCCTCATGAAGCGCATGAAGTGTTGGCTGATTATGTTTTAACTTCCATTGATGAAGAGTGGCTTTCATCTTCTGAATTACCTATTGAGCAGCAAGATGCCATTAGAGCGCGATTCTATCAGCACTTAGATAAACTCCCGCCCGCTCCATTTGCCCCTCAGCTGGAGTTTCGATCGTCTGATGGCTCACCCAATGCATTTGCATTAAGTGGAGGCGTGATCATCATGCTTGATGAGATGGTCGAGCTTGCTCAGACAGAAGAAGAACTCGACGCAATATTGCTGCATGAACTGGGTCATATTTATCATCAGCATGTCATGCATAGGCTCGTCTCATCCAGTTTGGTTTCTGCAACGGTAGCCGTTATGACAGGTGAAAGCTCGGGGCTTATTGATACTATGGTTGGAGCCGGTGTTTTTGTTTTGCAAAGTGGGCATTCCCGAGAAGCAGAAATAGAAGCGGACGAATTTGCTAAAAAGTCGCTAAAGAAGATATACGGGACGAGTGAGCCGCTGGCTGTGATTTTTGAGCGCTTACAAGAGGAATCGAGTGATATTCCGGAGTGGCTAAGTTCACACCCTGAAATGGAAAAACGCATTCAAGAGGCGAGAGAATAGGGTTCTAATTTCTACTTATAGTAGAGATAGGTTGGATATAAAAAAACGAGCGGCAGTGCGCTCGTTTTTGTATTCATTTCAAAGACGTATTTTATCAAAACCGAGTCTTGTCAAAAGCTTGTCTTTTCAAAGCCGTATCTTATTAAAAGCTTGTCTTTTCAAAAACTAAGACTACTTACGTACCGCAATCGCTTCAATTTCGATTTTTACATCTTTTGGCAGGCGAGCAACTTCTACGCATGAACGCGCTGGGTAATTCGCTACATCGTGCTCATCGAAAAACTTGCCATACACTTCGTTTACTGTACCGAAGTCGTTCAGATCTTTTACAAAAACTGTAAGTTTTACGATATCTGCAACCGTCAAACCTGAAGATTCAACGACTGCTTTTACATTCTCAAGAGATTGGCGCGCTTGTGCTGCGATGTCTTCTGGTACTTCACCAGTTGCTGGAACCACAGGGATTTGACCAGAAGTCAGTACCATGTTGCCAAGGTCAACACCTTGTACATATGGGCCAATAGCAGCAGGGGCAGATTCAGTGTGCAAAACTTTCGTCATTATTTTTGTTTCCACGTTGTTCAAAAGGGGTTTCAGTGTGCCTTTTGAGTCACTATTCGTAAAGAGGTGAGCGTTTTAAAAATGCGTTTCTACTAAATGCGTCACTTGGTAGTCGTTATCACACACACAAATATAGCGCCACTTATCAAAGGTTAAACAAGGGTGAGATGTTGAAAATACAACAATGTCACCAACAGTCAGCTCACTGTTCTCAGGAATAGCTAAGAATGTATGCTGATCCATAATATCGGTCGCGGTTAGCCCTTCGATACTTATCGTATCACCATTGCGATAGACGCGTTCAGGTATGGGTAAACCAGCATCGAATGCCACATCTCGTTTTCCCATGCCGATAATGGCTTTTCCCGGCTCAGGGATGGACAAAACATACGCCCAAAGCTCTAAGGAAGACGTGAGATCTCCACCCATATGACAAGCCACACTACTATCGCGCTGGCTGCGTTCCATGACGGTTTGCTGCGCATCTTGATAAATGCCTTTATCGTGAATGAGGTAACAGCCAGGGCGAATGACGGTGGTGAGGTGTGATTGGTTGGTAAAGCATTCAGCCACCACGTCATACCAAGCTGAACCTGCTCCTGTCAGAATGGGGCACTGGCGCTTTATCAAGCCTTGCTGTTTGAAAGACAGAGTCAGTTCAACAGCGCTGCTAATAAAATATCGGATCCGACGTTCTGAATCTTCACATTTGGGGATCGCCCCCTCATAGAATTCGATGCCATGAAGATCGACCCCAGGCAAATCTCGGATCATCATCGCCATGTTTTGCATCGCCTCTGGATGCCTGACACCACATCGCCCGCCTGCCATACCGTATTCTATCAATAGGTTGATCACTTGTTGGCGTTCTTGGAAAAATCGACTCAGTTGCTCTACGTTTTCTTGCGAATCGACGCAGCAAAAAAACTCGACGTCATTTTGAGACAGCAATTGAGACGCTCTAGCCATATTGGCTTTACCCACTAATTGGTTCGCAAGCAATATACGTTTTGCACCGGCTTCATAGGCGACCCAAGCCTGCTGAATATTGGCGACTGTTATTCCCCAAGCCCCCGCATCTAATTGCTGTTGGAACAAATCTGGCGTCATGGTGGTTTTGCCGTGAGGCGCTAACTTAACACCATGCTGGTCGGCGAAGTTTTGCATCCATTGGAGGTTACTTTGTATCGCTGATTGTTTGATAACTGCGGCTGGCAGCATGATCTCTTCATTGATCAAACTGTATTGACCTTTACTATTGTTTTCAGCCCAAACGCCTTTGGAACCCACGGCTTCAAATTTGTTTTGGTAATGAGTAACGCTCTTCATGGATTTACTTTCCTACCTGTTGTTTTTCTAACAAGGTCAAAACTTCAATCAGTACTTTGCCTTATCTCGAATCTAGCTTTAATGAATGATAGAAACTATCACACACCGTTTTTTAAACTGTGCGTCCTCTCACTGTTTGACCATTTAATTCCGCCTAGTATCCACTTTACATTAAGACCGTAAGAGCGTGGGTTTCTTTTTGATATTAAGTTTAATGTATTGTTTTATTAAGATTATTTCGTTTCGTCCTTAATGATGGGATTGTTGTTGTAATAGTATGCCTTATGCTCGTGACTCTTATGTTAGAAAAAAACATAGGTTAGGTGGTAATACCCAAGTAGAGGAAGGGAAATGCAATACGATGTTGTGTTCCGAAACGTGCTTGTCGTCGATGGCACGGGTGAGAGCACGTACAGTGCAGATGTAGCCATAAAAGAAGGGCGCATTATGGAGGTGGGTGATCTTGCCAATACTGATGCGATCACCTTGATCGATGGCAATGGCTTGGCGCTTTCTCCCGGTTTTATTGATGTGCACACGCACGATGATACGAATGTGATTCGCTACCCAGATTGCTTAGCCAAGATAAGCCAAGGCGTGACAACCGTGGTTGTCGGTAACTGTGGAATTAGCGCTTCTCCTGCTATTCTAGCAAGCGATCCCCCTGACCCAATGAACCTGCTTGGTAAGCAATCAGATTTTCAATATCCAACTTTCCAATCTTATGCTCAAGCGGTTGAAACCGCGAAGCCTGCCGTCAATGTGGCAGCTCTGGTCGGGCACACCACACTTCGTAACAATGTGATGGATGAATTGCACCGAGCAGCATCGACTCAAGAAATAGCGGCGATGAAAGAAGCATTGAATCAAGCAATGCAAGAAGGGGCGCTAGGGCTAAGTTCTGGCTTGGCTTATGCCAGCGCCAAGCAAGCCCCCACAGAAGAGGTCATGGCTTTAGCGGAAGAGCTTGCCGAATTTGGTGGTATTTATACCACCCACATGAGAACCGAATTCGAACAAATACTAGAAGCAATGGATGAAGCTTTCCGTACAGGAAAACATGCGAAAGTCCCTGTTATTATTTCTCATTTAAAATGCGCAGGAGCAGGCAACTGGGGACGCACCGTTGAAGTGTTGGACTTGATGGAGAAAACCGCGAAGCATCAGGACATTGGCTGCGATTGTTACCCCTATTCTGCGAGCTCTTCCACGCTGGATCTTAAGCAAGTCACCAGTGACTTCGATATCTTCATTACTTGGTCGGATACCCGACCGGATCTCGCGGGGCGTATGCTCAAAGACATAGCCAGTGAGATGAATTTATCGTTAATGGATACTGCGAAAGCGCTACAGCCTGCTGGCGCGGTTTATCATTGCATGGATGAATCGGATGTCGAGCGTGTTTTGAAATACAAACTCACCATGGTCGGGTCCGATGGATTGCCGAATGATCCCCATCCTCACCCTAGGCTCTGGGGGGCGTTTCCCAAAGTATTAGGGCATTACAGCCGCGAGCGAAAGCTCTTCACGTTGCCATTGGCAATACACAAAATGACGGGCATGTCTGCCAAGCGCTTTGGGTTAGCCAAAAGAGGGGAAATAAAGTCGGGTTACTTTGCTGACTTGGTGTTGTTTGACCCTAACGAAATCAGCGACGAAGCGACATTTGAAAACCCCGTTGCAGCGGCAAAAGGTGTTCACCTCGTTATGGTGAATGGAGAAATCAGTTATCAAAACGGGCGCGTCGCCCAATCGCGGCACGGTCGATTCTTGTATAGGAACGAATACAGAAACAATTAAAGCGAAGGGCAAAGCCCTCATGTACAGAACTGGAATGTAAGAACTGGAGATTACTATGACAATTAAGCGTTACGGCATTGAAGGCGGAACGGGAACAGGTGGGCAGCACTTGCCATTTGCACGAGCAACAGAAGCGGGCGGCTTTTTGTACGTGTCGGGTCAAACGCCGATGACAGATGGGGAAGTGGTGGAAGGCGGGATTGTGGATCAATCTCGTTTGGCGATTCAAAACTGTGTCGACATCATGACTGAAGCCGGATATGGGCTTGCAGACGTAGTTCACGTTAAAGTGGTCTTGACAGACTCTCGCTATTTTCAATCGTTCAATAAGGTCTTTAAAGAGTTCTTTGGCGAGCACCCGCCAGCACGTATCTGCATGGTGTGTGATTTGGTGGTGGATGTGAAAGTCGAAGTGGATGTGACCTGTTATCGAGAAGATCGCCGTTAAAACAACGATGCTCGTTGAATTGAAAAGAGCGCCGCTTGGCGCTCTTGGTTTATACACAAAACGGTTTCTGTAAAAAGGACACCGTTATTTAAAGTAAGAAACTCTACAAGCTGGATTTAACAAGCTCGATCACTTTGGCGATTTCGTCTTCCGTTAGTGATCCTTCTTTCACAAACAGAACCGTTCCTTCTTTGTCGAGCACGGCAATCGCGGAGCTTTCTTCTTTCAGCTCCCATGCGCCTGCCGCCGTTCCGTCTTTATCCAACACAATGGAAGACCAAGAGAACTCTTTTTTGCTGTCTTCTGCTGACGACTTTACAAAAGATCCTGTCCCCCACATGGCATCATCTTGGTTGATAATGGTGGTGGTTTGGTAAGCATCTTTGGAGAAATCGGCAGCGGTAATCGCAGTCATCAGAGGGGCGTTCATTTTTTTAGAGCTAGAACGTCCAGCGATTGCCTGAATGACTCGCACTTTGCCTGTCAATTTGGCTGTGGACCATTCGGCGTATTCGATTTTTTCACCTTGTAGCATCAGTTCACCGTGGCTAGCGACATTCACAGTAGGCAAGCCTTTGCCTATCTCTATGGTGTGCGCCATGCCCATCATTGGTGCAGCAGCAAGGATCAGGGTGGAGAGCAATTTCAGTTTCATAATATTATCCGGCTGATTTTATTGGTTAGAACGGCACATTCTGTTGATGCGATGTGTCCGCATTCACAGGTTAGCTTAATTTTGCGTTTTAACGCGAATACTTGGCGCTCAATTTGCCGATTTGGCTCTAATTTTGCAGAGCTGAACACAAAGTCATCACGAAATTCAAAAAGCGTCAAAAAAAGGATGGAGGGAATCATGGAACGGGTCTTTAAACACTATCATCCAAAGCAGATTGCTAAATTCGTTAAGATTCTGTTCAAAGGATCATTTTGTATTGCTGGCATCGGAATGTTTTATTTTGAACAAGGTAAAGTTGTACTGCCGGATATTAATAATAAGCAGATGCTTGGTGTTATGAAGGAAGTCAATGCAACGATTGACTCCCTTTCGAGCTTTTCAGCCTAATTGAGTATTTAATGTAACTAAGCTGAATGAAGCCGAATTTAGCTTTCAGAGGGGAAGCAAACGCCCGTTCCCCCGATACCACAGTATCCCTGAGGATTTTTTGCTAAGTATTGCTGGTGGTACGTTTCAGCAAAAAAGTAAGTAGGGGCAGGCAACACTTCGGTGGTTATGGCGTTTCTTTGTTCAGCGGACAATGCTTTTTGATATTCCAGTTTCGAATCCAACGCCAACATCATTTGTTCTTCGCTGTACACGTAGATTGCTGAACGATATTGCGTGCCCATGTCGTTCCCTTGTTGCATCCCCTGAGTTGGGTCATGACTTTCCCAGAAAGTTTTCAGCAATACGTTGAACGAAATAACTTCAGGGTCAAATACCACTCGCACCACTTCTGTATGCCCTGTTTGTCCTGTGCACACTTCCTCATAAGTTGGGTTTTGCGTAAACCCGCCTGCATACCCAACAGAGGTGGAGACTACGCCATCCAGTTTCCAGAACAGCCGTTCTGCACCCCAAAAGCAACCTAAGCCAAGCAAGACTTCTTGTTGGGTGCCTTTTGGTGCGTCGAAGAGGTTTGATTGATTCACAAAATGCGTTGCTTCTACGTTAAGCGGTGTGCTTCGACCTGGCAATGCATCGTTGGCTGACACCATTGTGAGTTTGTCTGCCATGTTGATTCCTTTCGTTTCTGAGGTTCTTATCTGCATTTAACAATAGTTGCGGTGAAAGAATCAATGACGGATTGGCTGCAACTAGCGTTTTAAGCTGGATTGGTACAAATCTCCGAGCTCTGAACAAGCATCTTGAGGTGACTTGGGTATATATAGAAAATGACTGAAGTTTTATTATATAGATGAATAATCACCTGGTTAATTGATGGAATTAATAATAACTTTAAATCTATTTTCTAATTTATATTGTAACAATTATAATTTTTACTTCCTTTTCGATTGAGATTTTATTAGTAATATCTCCACTTTTCCTATATTTGTAAAATATTAATCTCACTGCTATAAGTCATTTAGCATGACCTACCTGTATGTATTTTATCTTTTATCTCAATTCCTTGTTTTACCCTGATCGCTTACATTATCTCAGCATCGAATCACTCGTAAAGATCGTAATAAACACCAATATTTTAATAAGTTGCCCAACTAGGATGTGTGTTCAACATAAATTGGCTAGATAAAAGGAATTAATTTTGAACATAACATCCAAGGCGATAGATACAGAACCCCATTTTTTTGAGCAAAGAAAAATCCAAAATGAAATAATGAGAAAAGAACCCATAATTGGCAGTTCCCCTTCGGTGCTAAAAATAAGACAACAAACGCACTTTGCTATTGAAATGAACATGTCGGTTTTTATTACAGGGGAGGTGGGTACAGAGAAGGTTGAACTGGCGGAGTTTATTCATCAGAAAAGCCGTATACCATCCAGTCGTTTTATCCGAATTTCTTCCAATTTCAGTGGGATTGATGCGTATAAATGTCATCTAGAGAAGGCGTTAGAAGAGGCGAAAGATGGCACGTTATATTTAGAAGACATTGATGTACTCTCAGGAGATATACAGGACTTGTTGATTAGCCAATTTACTATGGGTCTATACAATGATTGGCTAATTAAGAATAATGTGAGATTAATAATATCCTGTCGAGATTCATTAGAAAAACTCAAGAGAAATAATGCCTTTATTGGTGTGATATTAGAAAGTAATTTACCGTATGTTGAAATTAATATACCTCCATTAAAAGAAAGAAGTGAGGATGTGCCTGAATATGTAGCACATATTTTATGCGAGTTTGGTATGGGGGAAGAGATACAAATATCTTCTAGCGCCTTGTCCCTATTCAAGCAATATGATTGGCCAGGAAATATTACTCAGATGCGAAGTTTTCTGATATTAATTGTTTCGTGCTGCGACGGAGTTATTCGTGAAGAAGATGTATTGTCTTTAGGTGTTATTTCTAAAAAAGACTGCACGTACGATATATTTGAAACCGTATTGGAGCAGCGATTTGAACGACTTGAAAATTTGCATCCAGCACTAAGAAAAGCCCTGATCTTTCTGGGTAAGAATTATACCGAATGCATAAAACTGAGCGATATGGCCAGCGCCGCCTATACCAGCCCTTCTCACCTTTCTTATCTTTTTCGTGAGCACCTAAACCTCTCTTTTAAAGCAATACTGGTTCAAGTCCGTATTCAAAAAGCCAAGCAGCTGTTTGATGCTTCCCCAATGCTTAAAGTCACGGACGTGTGCTTGCAAGCCGGGTTTGGTGATTTGAGCCACTTCGAGAAGATGTTTAAGCGTTATGCCGATTGCACACCTCGCCAATACCGTGCGCAAAAAAGACAGCGCACTCAGTTTGTTTTTTCGGGTTCACCTGCTTGATACAAAGCCCTTAATTGTCCGTCGCTTTCACCAAGTTTGATTCGCTAGTGATACGTAATATGAACCACATGAACGGACACAAAGAGCATTTTGATGGAAATCGATATTGAGAAGATGTTGCGCGAGTTTTCTCCCATTACCTCGAGGAATATGCACCTAACGATGGTTGCAGATTCCATGGGAAAGGCGGCTGAAAACACAACTCATGCACAGCAGCAAATTCAAACCATCTTGGTGACGAACACCGCACTGGGGTCTGGGCTTATCTATTCCATCGCAGCAAAAGGTTCTTAACCGGTTCTGGGGTGCATTTTTGTGTACCTCTTCATCAACAGGAGCACTAACTATGTCAGTGAACGGAGCCGTTACAGATTCTGTAACGCAAGTAAATACCTCTGTGGTCGGCGAAACGCCTGCTATGGCAGGAGGAAACCTATTAATGGCAACCAGCCAAGCAATGGGGATCTCTGCACACAATAGCACCGGCGCAAATCAACAGGCCCAATTGGTACATCAGACAGCAACAATTCAAGGCGTGAACTCGCTGTTTGCCACAGGCACAGCAGTGATCGGACGAAGTGTTGAGCTGATTTTAGAACCTCAACCAGCAGCTTAATCAATAGCAAATTAGGAGATTATTATGGCTGATACAGTAAACGCACAAGTCACAGATTCGGTAACACAGGTGAACACAAAAGTTGTAGGTGAAACCCCTGCAATGGCAATGGGCAACCTGCTTATGTCTACCAGCCACGCGTTAAGCAACGCGGCTCACAATGCAACGGCAGCGCAGCAGCAAGCACAAATCACAATGCAAGCAGCGACGGTACAAGGCGTCAATTCATTGATGGCTATCGGTTCTTCAGTGATCGGTCGTGGTGCTGAAGGCATTATCGAGAAGGGTTAATTCTAACTCTTTCGCTTTTTCTTACTTAACTTCTAAAAGGATATTCACATGGCAGATGGTACAGCACCAACCACAGTAAATGGTCAGGTTACAGACTCAGTCACTCAGGTAAATACAAAAGTTGTGGGTGAAACACCAGCAATGGCAATGGGCAACTTACTGATGTCTACCAGCCAGGCATTGGGCACAGCAGCTCATAACTCCACAGCAGGTCAACAACAAGCGCAAATCACTATGCAAGCAGCAACGGTGCAGGGTGTTAACTCGCTTATGTCTATCGGTAGCTCGGTTATTGGTCGAAGCGCTGAAGGCATTATCGAGAAAGACGCGTAATGCAGAAGGCACCTTTACTCATAAAGCGGTAAAGGTGCTCTTTAAGGAGCCATAAACATGAAAGATCTTAATTCACCACCCGATCAAGAAAACTCCGCGTTTAATGCGGCAAACCAGTCGGTTGCGCAGTCTTCTGCTATGGCATTAGCGGATGCGACCGACAACTTAAGAAACCTTAATACCTTGAGTACAACCGCTATTGGGACAGCGTTAAGTCAAATGCTGGAAACAGGGGACACCAAGTACTTTCAGATCATCGATCAGGCACAAAGAGTCGTCACGAATGGCGCGGAGAACTTTGGGGTGGTCGGTGAGAAAGTCGCGACAGTATTGCAAGACCAAGCTCAATAATTCTCAGCAACTTTTCTGCTAGACGGTCTTTTTAGATAGGCAACTTTCATTCTCGCGAAACAGCGGTGATAGGTCACAACACATCATTATCCAGAGATCAAAGAGGAGCGAACATGGATAAGCAGGATACGCGCTTTGAAAACGAATTTGAGCACGAAGTCTCAAGCAAAACGATTGATGAATTTAATACGCTTCAGGCTTTTTCTGTTCAGCCGACCAGCCTGCTGGAAACCACTCTAGCAGACACGCTTGGTCTCTCGATGCATAATGCTGTGACCAGTCAGCAGCAGTCTCAAATGACCACCGCAGCCTCTGTCACCAATGCGTGTGCAAGGTTACTTCAAACTCAGATTAAGCCAGCGCCACTTGTGCAAGTGAATGCGCCCATAGAAGAGCCAGCACTCGCGCGCACTAAGGCTCAAAGAATGGGGCATGATGAAGAGTCTTCAACGCCTATTGTGGAAGAGCAGGCTGAAGCGGAAGAAGCCAAAAAAGGCAAATTTAGCTTACTGGGTTTTTTGAAGAAAGATAAAGGGGATAGCAGCAGTGAGCAGTGAAAACGTGTTGAATTTTGATGTAAAAAAACAGCTCGAACAAATCGAAGCCTTTACTCGAGATCAACAGCAAGAAGTGCAAGAGATGATTGCAAAGTCTCAAGAGCAATTTAACGTTTCTGATCCCGAAGAATCCGTCGATAAGATTGAATCTGAAGTGAATGGCATGCTCAGTAATATAGAGGGCTTGCTTGAACAGGAGATGGGAAAAATCAACGAGCAGCTTCAGCAGTTGCTTCCAACTGAATAGCAGATAAGGAAAGAGTATGCCAAAGCCACTAAAAGTGAATGAGCAAATTACGGATTCCGTAACCCAAACTAACACCCAAGTATTGGCCAGCGCTCCCTCGAATGCGATGGGGAACCTGTACACATCCATGGGACTTGCGATGTCTAACTTGAACAACAACGCAACCAATGCTCAGCAGCAAGCCAATATTGGGATGCAAGCTGCAACGGTACAAGGTGTGAATGCATTAACAGCAATTGGTACCGCTGCTCTAAGCAGAGCAACAGAAGAAATCGTTGAGAAAGACAGTGAATAAGCCGTAAAGTCGATTCTTAGCACCTGTCATTCCGAACAACGTTGTAGAAAAAATCCTGATACCCCATTTAGGCCAACCCTCTTAATTGGCCTTTTTTTTAGTGAAAGCGATGATCTTAAGAAGGAAATATGAGTGACGATGGAAAAAAAGATCTGGAACAGGTTTCAGAGATGATCGTTCAACTCGCAGATTCAGCTATGTCCGACACCATGGGCTTACACATGCAAAATGCGGTCACGACTCAGCAAGGCATGCAAACGGTCGCGAACGCCTCAACGTCTACTGCTTGTGCTTTGATTTTGAAAAAGGGTGGTTAGTTTTTTTGGGTAGAGAAAAGCTATGTGTAGAAGAAAGCTAGTGTAGAGGAACGTTATGGCGGGTGAGAGCACGACTGACAAAGCGAAACAATCCGTTGCCCAATCTACAGCTATCGCTATTCAAGATGCCGCAGATAACCTCCGTAACCTAAATACCATGAGCACCACAGCCATTGGTGTCGCCCTTTCGGAGCTTTTGGCCACCGGTGATCCTAAATATGTCCAAGTCATAGAACAAGCGCAAAAAATCATGGAGAAAGGCACTGCTAATTTTGCTGAGTTGGGCAGTAAAGCTGCCGATGTTGCAAAGAAATTTGATTGAGTAGCCGTATGGGGCATATTTATCCGAATGCGTGATTTCGCCTAAAAACCCCCTGTTCTTACTGGGTTTCTAACCCTCAATCCTCATTACAATCCTGGTTTTGTTGCAGATGTTTTAATAAGGACACACAATGCGAATTCTTGAAATACTGATCATAGCCTGGCTAACTTTTATCTCTCTTTATTTATTCAATTCCGCTTTTAAAGCCATGGTGGACGCTTGGCTATTGGTTTCGTAATTTCCAGCTCATTGGAAAGAACGTAATCTAATAGGAAAATCCAAGTTGAATGACGTCACTCAACTTGGATTGATTATCTGGGTCTCAGACCCACGTAGGGTTTTGAAAGTGAACGTCTGCTTCGAGAAAAGCAGAAGTTTGTTATTTGTTCATCAAACCACTACGTCACAGCAGCTATCAGTAAGAATGGTGAATGTGTCATTACCATCAATTACCGTTAAAGCGGAATAGTCATCATCGTTGTAGCCAAGCCAATTGAGATACGCTTCTTGAGTATGACTCAGGTTGGAATGAGAAACAGAATCTACATCCGTTAAAGCAAAGTTTGAACCAGTAACAATCAGACCGTGAGGTTCAAAGCCATTGTTTCTTAGGTGTTCAGACGTTAGATTGAAGTTGGACGTTTGAGCCGTGCCCACAATCACTTCAAAGTTTCTGAAATCGACAGAATCATCGGACCCAAACACAAACTTGTCAAAACCCGATCCCCCATCGACGTCTCGAACAATGCCATCTGCTGCGTTTTTCAGTTTGGATATATCGACATAATCATGCCCTGAACCAGCATCGATGGTCACATCAGTTAGGTGCGAATTTTTACTGTCCACCATGGTGATAACATCACTGCCTGCACCAGTGCTTATATCAAAATCGTTTTCCCAAAGGCTGTTATTGGATTGAACAGAGATATAGATTTTGTCGTGACCGCATCCCGTTTCAATATCACCACGCTTTGAGTTGTTGATCAGTACTTTTGAGCCACAGTAATTGTTAAGTGTTACGTTTACGTCAACGAAGTTATCTAAGTAAACCCAGCTAGAGTCGCCCTCTACCTTGACCTCCTTATAATTTCCTTTATCCCACTCTTCCGTTCTGGCGTAAATTTTACCGCCATGGCCCCAGTCGCAATTGATCAAATCAACCCCTTCGTCTAACCCGAAAGACCAACCTGTACCAATGATTGCTTGTGTAGCATTTTCAACTGTTAAATTTCCGGCTGTTCCAGTGCTATCTAAGTTTGTAGTGCCTACTAACAGTACATCTTTCATAACAATAACCTCCATTTAATTGAAACGACATGTTTCGATTTGGAGTCTATTTGTTAAATTTGCGTTAGGAAATGTGTGAAGGAGACATTCACCTCAATATAGGGCGCAACGTATGACGAATAGGTTACCGTATGTTTTTCCAATTCATTTGATGGGTTTAGTTGCAGTGAAATTAATTTAATAAATCTAATACTATAAAATTAGTTTTATTTAATAAATGAGTTTTAACCTTTTGAGACTTAGCGATTTTCATTGGCTGTTTTATGCTTCATGGGTATATATCTTATTTCTTCGTTATATCTCATAAGCCCACTGCTCCTGAGTCATCTTTTCAATCTGATTGGACTCCAGTGAATAGAGCTTGGCTGCATTTAATGGGGGAGAGTAGATGTGAAGAGTGACTAAGTCTTGCCCGTTGGATTGCAAGTTGGAGATTTGATGGATTTGGTTATCACAACTGGAGGTGACTTGATCTCTTTCCAGTTTGGTTGAACCAAGCGCGAAAATGTGCCCGTTTTCTACACGCTTAAAATAGGTTTCTGTGGCCTCTCCTTTCAGCACTTTTACCCCGCAATTAGAACCTTCATGATCGTGAATTCGGCTTCTCTGACCGTTTAGCCACCCAAGAATGAGGACTTCCACATTGTCACTTTGATACAAGTAGCGTCGATGGTATTGGTTACGATCAAAAACAGACAGTTCCTCTATCGTTGCTTGATCTACCCGAACATGCTCTAGCAAGAAACGGATCACCGGCAGCGAAAGCGGCTGGGAAGATTGATCTAAATGAGAAATAAGCTCTTTTACACATATAGGCTGTACCGACGACGGGGTGGTGGATAGCAGTTCCGTTAGCACGTTCATATTCGTTGAGTCCGATTCGAGGAAGGTAGTTTTATCTTAAAGTCGGCTAAGGAGAATTAGTTTTTAATTTGTTTCTGAATTGTTAATTTTTGCGCAATGTTTTTCTCATAAACGGGCTTATCTGAGAAAGGATTACTGAATCTTGATATTTGAGAAAATAATCGCAAATTTAATTCAAAAGCGAGTGTTTAGTGTCGACGCAATGCTATCGCTTACAGAGATAAATCGAGCCCGTACTTATCCAAAATGTCATCATAAACGCCATTTTCTTTAATCCGCTTAAGCGCTTCATTAAAACGTTTTGTTAGTGCTTTTGCGTTGGGGTATTCAGGAGAAACCATTAAATATGAATCCCAATTTGGGTTCCCGCTTTGATTGATCATTTCTTCAAAGGTTGTGTCGAGAGTGGCAAATAGGTGTTGCTCATTTGGGTAAAGCTTGCGAATCAGATACCAACCCAACAGTTCGTCCATCAATATCAGATCAACTCGCCCGGCATGCAGCCGCATAATGTTTTGGCTATCTTTTGAAACTAGCTCAAGTCGTATGCCAGCTTCCTCCAAAGTAGCAATAGAAGCCTCGCCAGCTAAACTGCCAAATTTGTAAGATTTAAGATCGGAGAGTTGCTTAGGATCTTTCGGTATATCAAATCTGGCTTTTCGGTAGAAGAATCGACCGTTTGGATTGATGAGTACTCGATCGGAGAAGCTGAAATTCTTGGTACGCGCATGAGTAATAGAGTAAGGAAACGCAGCAAAAGCGTCGCCATTTTTAACCATGTGTTCTGCTCTTTTCCACGGTACAAATTTATAGTCAGGCGTCATACCCATCTCAATGACAACGGCAGTGGTGATCTCAGTGACGATGCCGTAGCCTTCCAGCTCGGTGGAGGTATAAGGGGGCCATTCACCCGTTGCAAGCGGGAGTCGTTCTCGCTCTTGGGCTAAAGATTGTGATGCACTGATTCCCCAAAGCAATAAGCTCATGATAAGTAAAAGCTTCATCATCGTCCCCAAATTGCCTTATTTTCTCTTTTGAAAAGTATAGTCGTTAAGCCAAATTATAGGTGGCCTCTATTGTGGTCAGGTTGATCAGATTTTTACCAAAACAATGTTGATAATGGTTATCATTCGTATATTGTGTTTGAGATTTAGAACAAACGAAATCACTGCGGAGACGAAAATGGAACAAACTGATATTACTAAGCTACTTATTCCTCAAAGTGACTGGGCATCTCCCGAGCTTTTTCTTTACGAAAATGAAGATCAATTACGCCTTGATTTAGCGTCAGCCATTCAATTTAGCGGCATTAACAGTGTCGGTGGGGTTGTTTTAGGCTTTCGACTGGTGCAGTACGCTGTAGAATTAACGGCTGGAAAAATGCCGTTACAGCGAGATGGCATCAGTATTTATACGTCTTTCCCTGGTAGGGGGACGCAAGATGCGTTTGAATATACTTGCCGCGCACTTCGCGATAAACGTTACTGTTGCGATACCACATTGCATCACCCTGGCGCGCAATCCGGTCAAAGAGGGCAGTTTTTGTTTACCATGCGTGTGAATGAGCAATCTATGGTGATGACTCCGGCTGATGGTATGCCTCAACACAGTTATTTTGAAGCAGACAGACGATCGAAAGACAGCCACGAAGCTGCAATGAAATGGCGAGATGAAAAAATCAATTTTGCCAATACCCTATTAAGTTTACCGCCTGAAAAATGCTTGAGAGTACTGTAGAGTTTATTGCCCCTAGCTAACCATTCAGAATAGACCAGCTCAGAATTGATCAGCGGTGCCTATTTTTCATAGCTCACACCGCTGATTTTATCTAAGGCAGGATGCTCCAAACAAAACGCGAGCAATTTGCCAGTTTCATAATGGCTATTTCTTACTGTGCAGATTGTCAGCCAAGTCTTGCGCTAGTGCCACCATCGTTAACGTTGGGTTCCATGATCCGCCTTGTGGCCATAACGCGCCACCAGTGATATAAACGTTGGCTGTGCCTTTGAGTTTATAATTTAAATCAACAGGTGCGGATTCTTCTTCACCAATGTGAAGTGTGGAGCTTTCATGAACGGGGGCATCAACACGGATATCTTTGGCTGCTGGTCGCGAGCCTACCCATTCCCCATGATCTTGCCCATTTTCAATGCGTGAGTGCCAATATTCCACCACACCCGAACCATTCGGTGAAAGCACGGTTTCCAAAATATCAAAAGTGGACAGATCCATCTTATCCCACGTTTCAATATCAAGTTCGTTGGTGGTAATTTGCAGTAACGAATTAGTTGTAACATTATCGTCTGCTGCGTTTTGCTTAAACCAGTTATTGAAGTTCTTATAGTCAAGCTCACCCAATACTGCACATACAAAAACGACGTGGTCAGGTGAGGATTGCAACTGTTCCATTGAAGCCGTTGCAACCACATCCGGCATGTATCTTAGTGCGAGTTCTGCGTTTTTCTCTGGGTCGGAATCCCACAAGGAAGAAAGCTGGATGTGGAACTGTTGATCAAAGCTATCGTTGGCAACCCCCGCCACGTAGTTTGCCCCTAACTCTAACTGACCAAATTGCCCATCAGGATCTAAATCGGATTTAGGCACACGAGCCACAATCGAGCTAATGAAGTGAGCGGAAAAACGCGACCCTAAATTCGGAATCGTTGGGAACGAGTTACGCACCAACGTAGTCGGTGGCAAGGTCCCCATTGCTAATACGAGTTCAGCATTGCCCAGTGGCAATACACCACGAGAGGTTTGCAGTGCGGTGGCTTTTCTTTCTCCATTCAGCTCTTGCTGGTGGATCTCTTCGACAGTACATGCGCTGACAATATCGAGCTGAGGTCCAACGCGTTCGCCATTTTCGTCGACTTTATTAAATTTCTCTGCCAGTTCAAGTAATTCACCTGGCGTTGCAAATTTTTGGAAATCAATGCCATTTTCCTGCATAGAGGCTGAAGCCAGTGGGGCAGGGTCGGTACGATAAATGCCATTCACGCCTGTACCGAGCTCTTGCAATAATCCTTGTACTTGTCTTTGCAGCGCACCATAAACAGGACGAGTGCCAGAGACAAAATTCGCAATTTCTTGATTCGGGAAATTATCGATCTCGTCTGCATTTTGCACCCTAAGTAAGGTTTTTGCTGATTCGAAATTCTTTCTTGCCGCTTCAATGGTATGCGTTGGCCAACCTGCAAATTCTTCGCTATTCGGTATTGGGCACCACGCGCTCCAAAGCGTTGATCTTCCTCCAAAGAAAGGCACCATGCCGTGTTGCCATTTTATAAGGGATTCTGGCTGCTGATTTTCAATCGACATTGTCCACGGGAAGGTTTCCGATAGCCCACCTAATGTATCTTTAAAGGGGAGAGGGAGGTTTTGGAAGTGCTCAGGCAAAAAGAACGTGCCTCGTTCAATCAATAGAATTCGAGCATTGGAATTTTCTTTTTCTAGAATTCGTTCTGCAAATGCCAAGGCACAAAAGCCAGTACCGACCACGATGTAATCGTAATCATTTTCTTCACGCGCTTTCTTCCATTCGCCATTAGATAGGAAAAACACGTGATCCATGACTTTTTGAGCTGTTGGGCTTTGTGGTCCCGGAGTTGGGTAGCCATACTGCAGTTTGTTACTTGATGCCGCTGTTCCCATTATTTATTCCTTTTATAAATTAGAGGTGGCTGGTTACGTAGTAATTAGTTCTTAGCTATTAGCTCTTAGCACCGAATGCCAAGCGCTTAATGATGTCTGCTTGTTCTGGATAATCTGAGATAAGTTGCTGAATATCGGACTCGGTAGGAGTGATTGAATCTTCCGGATCCCACTCAGGTGCTAAACTGCATGCACACAAAGCAAAGTCGGAATCGTCTTGGAGTTCAGCCCCGAACCAAGTGCTATGAGGGGCGGAGCACAGTAAAACCTGATCCAGCTCCAGCTTGTCTCCGACGGTAATTTCTTTGAACTCACCATTTGATAAAAACAGATAGAGTTTGAGCGCCGAGCCTTGTAAAAAGAACCACTGCTCATCTTGATTTAATTGATGCAAAGCCAAACGAGAAGAGGGAGTAGGAGACGCCAAGTCACGCGCAAGCATGTAATAATTGTTTGAATAAAATCGTCTGTCTGAATGGAATCTATCTGGTAGTGCTTGCTGGGGAATGATCTCGTTGGAGGCTTCACCTTCACCAAAAAATCCGCCTAGCTCAATCGCTTCTAGCTTTAGGTGATCAAGCCAGTATTCTGCGCCTTTCATCACGCCTCCTCTGGTGGGTTGACCAGTGAAAAGCACACGGTGATGCCTTTGATCAGGTCTGGGTTTTTGGTGTCTCGCCAAAGCCCTTTCTGAGTCACGATGGGTTCGTCTTTGTGACCGCCAGAACCATCAGGAACGGGGATGGTTTCATGTAAGTTGAGGATAGGTTTTCCAGATGCGATAACCAGTTTGTCGTGGGCAACATGAGCAGCAAACTGGTCTTTTTGTCCAATTAAGTCACTTTTTGGGACGCCAATTAAATCGGAAAAGTTTTGGTTGACCCAAATAAAAACAGAATCTGTATTCTTGATAACATAATAAATACCATCTTGCGTATCTAAAACGTCCATTAAAATTTCCGAGTTAAATTCCTCAGGACTAATAGGGGGCTCTATAACATTTTTAAGCATATTTTGATCCTTATTATTGGTGCAAAATTACTTATTTAGAGTAGAGCGGTTTCTATTTGTGTGTAAAAGGTTATTAAATTTAGTTGTGATTGCTGAATAATTTATTGTGTTTATTGATTTCTCAATAAGTATAAATTGGAATTCTCTGCCTTTATGGTGCCCTTAATTATTGATTGTTAAGTGTTATTTGTATTTTTATATTTTGAGGCAAAGGTAGGGATAGGGCTTTATTTTATACGGAATATTAATTTTATTTTTTATTTTCTTTAAATTTTAATAACTTAAATATATTAAAGTTAATTATAAATAAAAAAGTCAGAAATAATCTAATCTGAACTTTTATTAAAACCAAATAAAACTATACGGGTTAAATACTATTGTGGGCTATAAGGAGTATTGGTTTCTTATTACATTCCACTCTTAGCTTCCGTTAGCCAAGGTAAAAAACGTTGAATACTATCGGTCAGCACTTCACTCGCATTTTTCTGATACCCATATACTCGAATACCAAAAATCACCATCATGAGCTGATGCGCATAATTGTGTGCCTCCGACTTTGAAAATGTGCTTTCTAGATGGTGGCAGTATGTCTGCTCTATCAGTTGCAGTTTGTCTGTGGCTAAGAACTGCAAATCATCATCCAAAGCGGACAACTCTAGCTGCGATTTAACCAAAAAACAGCCGCAGTAGGGGGATTCTTCCGTTTGCTCAATAAGCTCTGTGAGAATGTGTTGTATTCCTTTGATGGCACTCCCCGTTTTTTGGACAGCGGTATGAATTTCTTCAACAGAATGATTGGCATAGCTTTCTAATGCCATGCGAAACACCCCTTCCTTACTGCCAAACTCGTTGTACAAACTACCGGGCTTAAGACCTGTTTTTTTCGAGATATGTTGAATACTCGTCGCAGAGTACCCTTGGCTCCAGAACAAGTCCGTTGCCTGTGAAATAACCTCTTCGATTGAATACTTCTTTTTTGCCATGCGCTCTTAATCTCCTACTGCTGAGGACATAATAGCAGTTTTGAATGATCACTCAAAAAGTATTTGACAGGCAAACTTTGGGTATATATTTTGAATGAGCGTTCAAAATGTTTTGAAAAGGATAATTCATGAAAAAATCACTTTTAATTTCGCTTAGCACTCTCGCCATAATGGTTTCATTCAACGCTTCAGCGAGCGACCTGAATGTTGTTCATCAACTGGATCATAAAGCACCTCCGGGGAATATTGCCGCTTCTTCGTCTGGTCGAATATTTATGAGCAATCATCACTTCTACGGTGCGAAAAACAAGATTGTCGAAATCACCGCTGAAGGCAAAGCCGTCGCTTACCCAAATGAAGCATTTAGCCAAAGCCTTAACCCTGTTTTGGGAGTGATTTTGGATAAGAAAAACGTGCTATGGATGCTAGAAACGGCAGATTCTGACACGCGTGTCGGGCGTCTTGTTGGTTGGGATACAGAAAAAAACGCACTGCACAAAGTGGTTTACATCGCAGCGCCTACGATTCCACAAGACTCCTTTCTAAACGATCTGGCCGTCGATAGAGACAATGAAGTGGTTTACATCACCGATACTGCTGCTGGGCATAATTCCGCATTAATCGTGATTGATTTGAAGACCGGTGTGACTCGACGCGTGCTAGACGGTTCTCCTTTTACGCAGCCAGAAGACATCGACATGGTGATTGACGATAAAGTCGTTACGCTTGGTGGGGCGCCAGCACGCATTGGCGCAAACCCCATTACACTGGACACAAAAAATGAATGGCTCTATTTTGGCGCAATGAGCGGTACCAAACTGTATCGAGTTAATACGTCTGATTTGCGTAATCCAACACTGTCGGCGAAGCAGTTAGAACAGCGGGTAGAAACATACGCCGACAAGCCGATCAGCGACGGTATCGCCATTGATATGGACGACAATGTCTACATCACCGATATCACCAACGATGCAGTTGGATATATCGGTCAAGATCGCCAGTATCGAGTGTTACATTCCGATTCTGAATTACTGAGCTGGAGCGATGGCTTTGCAACAAAAGCCAATGGGAAGATTCTGGCCACGGTCAATAAGCTTCACAAATCACCGGTGCTAAATCAGAACAAAGATGAAAGTGGCGATCGCTATTACATCGTTGAATTTGATGCCCTAGGAAAAACACAAGTGGGTCGATAAAGATAGAGGTAGGGGAAGATGGAACTTCTTCTGCCTACCCTTAGGTATAGTCACAAATCTTGAGGTTTATTCGGTTTGAAATATCTCTATAATTCAATCATCTAATCCTTAATGAATGGGCGAACCCGATGCCAATCCCTGCGCCGCAATGGCCAAAACTCATATTGCCCACCAATTTTTTCATCAAGTGTTTAGTTTCAATTTTTGAAGCTAAAAGTGGAAGCTGTAACATGACCCCCTCTTCCTTACGCCCAATATTTTATGAAATCCAGATGATTTCGCAGACTATTGCATTCCTCAAGCCGAGTAAGGCACACCTGCGTTGATTTAGATTCAAGGTAGAAAGAAATTGAAGTCGCATTTCGCCACTTCAAATTGAAGCTTTCTATCAATGACTATCAACAAAGGAGTGAACAATGCGCTTAATCTATGCCTTACTTTTGTCAGTTGTCGCACTGGCATCTAATGCAACAGAATCTAATTTTATTTTGGGAAGTTCTATCTCCAAAATCTCGCTAGGTGATGCCAAACTCGATACATTTGTAGTGTCTGTTGGGCACGAAAGTAAACTGAAGAACAACTTTTCAATCATTCCAGAAATCAAGCTAGGTACTGGTATAAGAGACAGTCGTAGTGGTGATAAAGTCACGAGGCTTGAACACTATGCATCTTCTGGTGTCAGGCTACAACATGATGTAACAGAACAGTTGTTTGTCTACCTATCGCCTACTTTTGCAAATTTTAAGGTCAATTCATCTTCCTCTACACGCCTACTCACAAGGAGCACTTCCCATTTTGGGGTTGGTTTCGGCGTAGGCTATCAAATTGGTGACAGTATTCTAATTGATGGTTCAATTGAAGAATTTGATGAGTTTGATCTCTTTCAGGTGGGTTTGAAAGTCTCGTTCTAAAACAGCAGTGCTCGTATACGGGCACATTGCCAGCTAAATGTGTTCAGAATAAGTGAGGAGTATTATGGCTTGGAGCGTATACAAAGTATGCAAAGCAACTTTACTGGAACGGTTGGTCAGCCACAAAAAAATACAGCGTGCTCGGGCAGAAGCAAAAATTCGGCTAATCGACCAGACGAGCGTAGGTTTCGGCTGGCAAAGCGAATGGTTGACGATGATTTTCTGCCTGCCTTTTATCTTAAGTTTTATACCTGTAGTCAGGGACTACATCCTTCCTGGGTTCACCCTTATCTCTGAGTTTCCAGAGTGGTATCGGTGGCTTTTAGGGTTAGTAGTAGTTTCAAATTATGCAATACGTGTCGCCGACCGGTGCAATTTATAGCGTCGCAAACAATAACAGTGGCTAGTTAAATCAGTCCTTTCAATTGTAGGAGGGTGCATGTCAGACAAAGATCTTGATGAGTTAGAACAGATAGAGCAAGAACTTAAAGACTTAGAAGAGGAGGAACATACCAAAGCAAAAGACCGATCAAAGCCCCAGGAAGTGGTTATGGTGCTTGTTGGAAGATGGGCAATGCCTACAACAGTGGTGTTAGTACTTATTACCTGTATGTCTGGCTATTTCCTTGAGGTGGAAGCGTTTACGCCAGTGGTGGGTATGATTGCTCCGGTCGTGATGGCTCTTATTATGGTTATTCGTGAGGCTTCTGTGGGTAAAGAGGAAGACGAAACCTACAAAGACAGAGAGCGTGAGCGAGAAGAGCGAATAAAACAGTATCAGATGGAAAAAGAAGTCAAACTGGCTCAAATGGAATTTGAAGACAAAAGGCATCAACAAGAAATGGCAGAAAAAGCCAGACAGTTCGATGCCAACTCAGTGTCGACAAGCGAGTTTGTCGGGTTAGCGAGAGAGATGAACAGTCAGTTGGCAGAAATAATGAAAAAAGAAACCGAACTGGTCGTTGGAGACACAAGAATCAAGGTGGCCGATGGCAGTACGAAAGTAGCGCAAGACGAAAAAGGTCAGAAAAATAGCAAGTCATCCTAAATAGTATGCAGCGGAATAACCTGCAGGTTTAGTGCTTACGGTTATCCGCTAAATTTCCTTATCAAAGCTTGGGTTTAACTCGTTCAAAACTTCTCTATAATTCAATTACCTAACATCCACTAACACGAGTAGGCGGACCCGATGCCAATCCCCGCGCCGCAATGGCCAAAACGAATCATATGCCTGACAGAAGAAACCACCGAAGCGCTTTACCTGATGGGAGAAGAAGACAGAATTGTCGGTGTTTCTGCCTACACAGTACGCCCCGAAAGAGCCAAACGCGAAAAGCCCAAAGTCTCGGCGTTTGTGAATGCACGTATCGAGAAAATCATGGACCTCAAACCGGATTTGGTTCTGGCATTTTCAGACATTCAGGCAGACATCGTTCGCGATTTGGTTAAGCAGGGCGTCGATGTTCACTGCTTTAATCACCGAACTTTAAGTGACACGCTGCAAATGATACGGACGCTTAGCGCACTTATCGGCGAACCTCAAAAAGGCGAAAAGTTAGTACAGGAACTTACCCAAGGGCTGGCTGGAATTAAGGCAAGCGCCGATTCGCTGACTCACAAGCCGAGAGTGTATTTTGAAGAGTGGTTCGATCCATTAATAACCGGTATCACCTGGGTGAGTGAGTTAGTGGAACTCGCTGGTGGCATCGACTGTTATCAGGAGTTTGCCAAAGAGTCGTTAGCCAAAAACAGAATTATCGAACACCCTGAACAGGTGATAGAAAAACAGCCCGACATTATCATCGCTTCCTGGTGTGGTCGCCGTTTCCAAAAAGACAAACTGACTCAGCGAGAGGGCTGGCAGAACATTCCCGCCATTCAAAATGATGAAGTGTATGAAATCAACTCAAGTGACATCTTGCAACCCGGACCAGCCGCGCTGACAGACGGGGTAAAACAACTTCACCAGATTATTAAAGGCTGGAGTAAACGGCAGGAACGATAATATCGAATAGCCAATATCATGGAGACTGTCCCTTCAACACCGCCATCTATTTGGTTAAGTGCTCCACGATTTATCTGTATTTGGTGGTTGTCATAGTGGTCGGTTCTGAAAAGCGACAGATGACAACCAAGTTGTACGATTTAGGTGTTGATTCGGCATCATTCCACTTTTTTTGTAAGCCACTAAATCGTTAAGTAATAGGCACCAAATGGAATACAGATTTACCACTACTTCATTCTCCGCCAATAACTGATTTTATCCTAACCATCACTTCCCCCAGATTTCTCACAAAACAGCCCAATTAATCATGCCGACAGGTCACTAAGGTAACCCTATAGATAACGCAGTTAAGGTTTGCCTGCTTTTGTGAAAATACATAGTTTGAAAAATTTAGCTATGTGGATGACTGGTTAATTTTATGCCGTACCCGCTACCAATTAAAAAAACTAAAAAAGCGGATGTATCGCTGTTTAGACGAGGTAAAGCAAACCATTCACCCTTGTAAAACTTATCAAGGGAAAATCCCTAAGCAGGGTGTTGACTTCCTCGGCTATTGCATCGGTGGCAAAGCAGAAGATAAACCCAAAAACACATTAAACCTAGCGTGGAAAACCATTGCTAACCATCTTACAAAAATCCAGCGGCTTTACGAGCAAGGTGCCTCACCTGAGTGCATTGCGGGTTATGTAACACGGTGGCTTAGGTGGGTAAACAGCGGCGTCACCATCGCATTAGAGCAAGTAGTCACGCAGGTATTTAACAGCACGCTAGGTAAGAGATTAGACACCCAGTTTGGCCTTAAGGGGTTTTATAGGGGCTGAGGGGTTGGGGGAGATGCCTGCTGGTTTGAGTGGGTGTCTTATATATTTTTTTGATAGCACAATTGATTGCAATACTGGAGCATTATTATGGATAGAATACAACAACTGGGTAATAAAGAGCTGCTTAAATTGTTAGGGTTTGATCCTGGACCTGAGCCGTACGATCTGGTTCAGTTGAAACTAAAAATTGCCGATTCATTATCTCGGGACGAAATCATAAAGCTGTACGATTTTACTTATGAACACGAGCAGGTTTACCGCCATTGGTATGTTATTGCAGCGCATGCTTACTATATTGCCAATTTGAATGAAATGTTGGGGTGTGAGTGGCTGGTTGAGGGGGAGTGGGAGGCGAGTCCAGACTATGATGTATTGTGTCATGATAGTGGTAAATTTATCATCACGACGGCTGAGACTCTGGAAAGCAATAATCAATCATTGCTAAAGAGTAAATCCTGGATAAGATTGCGGCCAATCCTGTCTCACAATGAGCACGTACTTGTCATTCCCGAAATTGACACAAGATTGAGTACTTCGGTGCCTTCTCATGTGAAAACGATACGAGAAAATGAAATGCTCAATAGAGGTAACAAAGTAGCTGCCTATGAGAACAAGCCGGACAAATTGCTTGCAGCTACTAAACTTCCCTGGCCTGTCAGGCGCTTTTCATTAAATGCTTATGAGTACAGTGAGTATAAACGACACTTAACTATCGATACTATTGGGAAGAATAGATTAACTAGAGATAAAGCTGTAATTTCTAAGGAAATGAAAGATTCGATTCTTATCAATATGAGCTCATACGACTTATATGATGCATTTAAATTGTACGCAGATTGTACAATTACGGCCCATACAGTTATGGGCACGCCCGATGTCACTTGCAATTATATAAATATTCATCACAACGGAGGGTACTGTCGACTTAAGGAAATTTTAGACAGAAATAAAAAGGGAGATATCGGAACTAGGGTTCGGGCTGCTTTACTGCATGCCCACGACGCTATGAATGACGGCTATGCCGGTGATTACAATCAGGTTGCCCCCGATGTTGGGCAAGGGATTGTTACAATGGATGCTGTTCAGCAAGAAGGTGCTCCGTATCATTTTGCCGGATGTATATTAAGAGGCTACAATTATTGGGTTTCTCTTGAGTCGTGGGCTAAGAACGGGGCGAGTCAAGCGTCGATCAATCGTGATTGGAATATGTTTATGTATCAGACCTCAGGAGATGGATCGTTTCATGGACGTTGGAGTAACAGCTTTGGTAATCAAATAACACTATTGGCAAAGAAAGTTGAAAGTGCTGATGGCTTAAAGCTACCTAAAATAAAATGAGTATTTAGATTTTAAGGGGTGATATTGAAAAGTGGTAAAGTTTTGATCTAATAGCCTTATAAGCTACCTTTAACTTGGGCCTTACTGTTATTTAGAAGGGACAGTCACTTTAAAGAGCTCTCCAAAAAAACATTAACAATGCACATTCAAATCCATATCTGTATCAAACCCAGTGAGTTATTAGATAAATTCTCGGTGTTTAGGCGTGATTTTAAGCAGTTTTACGCTTTTTAAGGCGAGTGACATCAGCAAAGCGTGCTTTGAGAGAGGTTGAGAGGGAAGTGAAGTGGGGGCGGAGGTTTAGCTATCTGGAAGCCGAAGTCCTGAGACTCGCTTTCTTTTGAGTGTCGGTAGAGCACGCTTTACCGACTCTTCTTTACCAACTACATTCCCTCTTTCCAGTTCTGTACAGGCGTGAAGCCAGGTTTCTTTGCTAATGCCTAACCGACTCAGGATAGGGGGAAGAATATGATTGATGTGCCCTCGTTTATCATCACGAATATGTCTGCCAGTCCAGTCAACTAATTCTAAGTAATCCATCAGCCTGAACGGGATTCCGGTTGGCTGGTATGTTCTAGGATAACCGACGAAGGGATGCAGACAAGGCGCTGTGGCTTTGCTCTCTCTGAGTGTGTCCACTCTGGCTTTAACTGAAGTGTATTCCGATGTTTCGGGGCTGTCTGCCATGTTCGCTCGAATTGGATTTAAGTCCACATAAGTCATCGCGGCGGCAAGGGCTTGCTCGTCGAGCAGTGCTTGGCTTTTAAACCTCCCTTCCCAAAAGTGCCCAGTACAACCGTCTTCTTTGTTGGCTAGGGTGGCGATGTATTGGTTCAGCATGCGCATAAACCAACTGATGCTGGCTAATCTTTCTCGCCAAGTGTTAATCATATCGTGAATTTTCAGCGCTTCGGCTTCCGTGAGGGCTTCTTGCTTTAACCACTTTTGAATCAGCAATGGTGGGGTGTGAAAGCTCAACCATCTTTCACAAACGTCTTGGTCAGACAGGGATTGCATTTCTTCTTGATTGATATGCAGCACCACGTGGTAGTGGTTACTCATGATGGCGTAAGCACAGACATCAATACAAAACACTTGGCTAAGATTGAGCAATCTCTCTTCAACCCAGCCACGGCGGTGTTCAAAGCATTGGTTTCGCTCCGAATCGTAACCGCAGAGAAAGGAGCGTCGAACGCAGCGAGATACACAGTGGTAATAGGGCGTCGCTTCTAAGCTGATTAGCTGAGCGCGTGCTTTGGTCATGATTAACAAGGCTCTCTTTTAGAAAGAATGAAGCACACCATACCCGAAACCCTTAGAGCTAAAAATAAGCAAAGATTACCTTTGTGGCTTAAGGCGCGACCTCATGAAAATGATAGGATTCATGTTTTCTTAGAGTGAGTGTCCTTGTTATTCTTACTTGTTATTCAGTTATTCAGTTATTCAGTTATTCAGTTATTCAGTTATTCATTCCTTTGTTCATTTCACATTCTCCTCTCAAACCGAAAAATCATTCTAGGTTCAAGGTGAACCGGCTTTTCTTGCCGCTTAAAACCAAAGCTATGCAGTAAGTTTTGAGAAGCATAATTGTTGTCGAACACATCGGCATACAGCTGGGTTATGCCTTGCTTCTTGAGTTGGTGGATAAGCTGTTCGATGGCTAATGAAGCAAAGCCTTTACGTTGGTAGGGAGCGGATATCCAGTAATAAATAAAGGCATGAGGTTGTCGCTGGTCAGTGTGTAGGTAGTAACCCACACAGCCGATGAGACCAAACTCGTGATGAAATACCCCTTGCCGAGTATGTGGCTTGCCACTGTTTTCTAAGATGTAATTCTGCGCACTTTCAATGGAGCTTATCGGTGAGCAGTTCAACGCTTGGCAAATGTCTTTGCTTATGCGCTTTAGTATGATCGGGGCATGCTTAAGATGAATGGGTGCCAGCTGAATCGAATTTGGTTGTGGAATCACATCTGTTTTGGCGGTCTGCTTTTTAACGTTGTGATTGTTGAATTGTTTTAAAGGGCTGAATGGCATAGTTAAGGTTAGTTAAGGTGAAGTACTCAATGGCTTCTTATGAGCATAAAGAAATACACAAAATGGGCGACGAAAAGGGTTTTTATACCCACCTGTCGCCGTATATGTGCTTGCATGTAAAGGGCGACAGAAAGACCTATTGAATAGGTTTGTCGCCCATTTTGTGTCGTTTGAACTGTACTTCCGCTAGGGTCAACAGACCCTAATTACTCAAACGTCTGCCTTGGGGCTAACAGCTCATACACAAAGAATACCAACAGCGCACAACCAAAGGTGATCAGCACTGTGGTCATTCCTTCCGATCCCATCCAGTCGAGCATAAAGCCGATCACCAGTAAGCCCGTCATGCCGCCTAACGAATCCATAATGGTGTAGCTCATGTTGGCGCTCATCTGATCCTGCTGACAGAAACGTTCGCCTACCGCCGTTAAGCCAATGGCGTAGATGCCTCCCATCGAGCCTCCCCAGAAAAACAGCAGCGTCAGTGCCAGCCAGTATTCGGTGTATACCGCCAGTGAAAGGTACACCGCGCACACTACTGAGGTAAAAATGCAGCCCAACACCACAATGCTGCGGTTGAGAAAAGACGCCCCAGTGCTAACGAAAATGCCAAGGGTGACGCTACCAAACATAAACATGGTCAGCAGAAGTTGCGATTGCGATTCGGTGAGCGCGTTTTCCATGCCATATAAGGTGAGAAAAGAGGGCAGCCCAAAGAAGCTGATGCCGCCAACAAACGCTGAAACTAAAATAACTTTGGCGTGGCGCAGCGCAAACCTTACCCGAACGGTTCCCGCATTGTCGGAAGACTGCGTTTTTTGCCCCGCAATCAGCAAAAACACAAAGGGCAAGCTGGTGATGATGGCGCTGGTTTCCAGTTGCCATTCGGGGTCGATATACGGCAGTTGAAGCAGCAATGGCCCTAGTGCAAGCCCGCCGGATAATGCCGCTGAAAACAGCCCCATTACCAAACCTTTTAGCTTGCCCTGAATGCAAGTGTTTAAAGAGGTCTGGATGATCACCAACATCATACCTGTGGATGCCCCATAGCAAAAAATACCCACCAACCATAACGGGTAGTGTTGGCTGTGAGAGAGCAAAATAAGGCTCGATGCCCGAAGTGCCGACATCAGAAGTATGGAGGGAGACAGGCCCCATCTTTCCACACAACGAGAAAGGGGACGATAAAGCAAAAGGATACCGATGATCTCAAAACTCATGGCAAACCCGATTAAGGTATTGCCATAGCCTTGCTCACTCATGGTGAGCGGTATGGTGACGTAGTTAATGCCAGAGGAAAGCTGAACAAACAAGGTCGCGATGATCAGTAAAAAAGGGGCGATTTTCGTCATTCCGTATTCTCCTTATACACTTTCCAAATCAGTTCGATTCGGTTTTTTTCACCCGAGACCAAGTCGAAGCCCATTTGCCTTAGGCGATTGATGGTGCTCATGATGCCTAGCTCGTCTGGGGATTGTTGTGCCATATAGGCGCTGCCCGTAATGTGTTCAAACTCGTTGGCTATCAAGGAATGTAGGGCGCTGAGTTTAGAAGATGTATCCAAATAAAAATGAGTTGAAAATGCCCAGCAATCGAGGTGCTCTTTTAATAAACTGGTCTCGGCTCTGAGAAGTTCCGATTGTGCTCTCGCCAGTTGGGCGTGTAATTGTGTTAACTCTTCCGTGATTTTATCGCTGGTGAACACCGCTTCTGTTTGCATTGGAATGTGCCAGTCATGAAAGCCTTTGCAACGTTTGTAGGTGTGCTGATCCAATGAATGGAACCAATCCTGAATCGATTGCTTGTCTGATTGAAAAGCTAATGGTCTCAAGCTTTGCGAGTAATGATAAAGAGCTCGAACACGTGGTGTGTGCTTAACTAAATCCCTTGGGATGCGCTGATAAAAATAGGTGAGTAATCCAGAAAGCAACACGTTCAGGTGATGAGCGCGAGAGAGCTTTTCTTTAGCGTTGGCTTCTCGATGGCGAATGATATTGAGGTGATTGACTTGCGAACGGCGTATCCACCAGATGATCATCCCCACAATCAGCCCCAAGAATAGAATGATGATCTTGGCTTTATCGAACACTCGTTCAATGCTCTCTAGCCTTTCTTGGAAAGCGCTCACTTCCAAATCCATGGCCAATACACCGGCAAAGTCCCCTTCGTTACTATAAAACGGTGCATACGCACTGATGAAACTGCCCCATTGGTCGCTGTAGGTGCTTATCTCAATGCTGTATCGCTCGAGTGAGCGTTTTAACTCGACTGGCGCATCGTCATACAGGGTCATCAGGGCGGGGGTAGGGTCAGGCAAACCATCGCCGTCAGCGTCATTTTGTGGGCTTGGGTTCACCATAAAGTAGACGTTGCCATCTTTGAGCACGCTGGTGTAAATGTAGCGAACATCCGCGGCGGAACGGCGGATTTTCTCCATTTTCTCAGCCATGGCTTGATAATTTGCATCGGACGCTTTGGTGCTTTCATCAAAGGTAAGGTGCATTGCGCCATCAAGCGTTGAAGCCGAGGTTTTCACTGTCGAAATTAGCCCTATTTTAATTTGGTCTTCCAATGCATTGAGCGATTTGGAATAGAGCAAGTAGGTGGTGACCCCGAGCAGTAAGATGAAGATGGATGAACAGATCACCGCTTCAATGATGGTCTGTAAAGATTTGGATGGTTTCATAGCTGGCTGTTTACTCCGATCAAGATGGCTATCGCGGCAAGGAAAAAGGTCGGGAATGCGGTTCGACAATATGGAATTAAAGCGTGGGTGGTTTTGCCTTTTTCTTCACGGATTTTGACGAACACGATGATCAAAATGGCAGCGAATATACTGACGTACCCCATGATGATCATGCGCTCAATGAATGTGGTGTAGGGCAGCCGTGGCAGCAGGCTACTGGTGTAGAAGGTATACGCCACGACCGTCAGCATCATGGTAAATGACGTCATCAGGCGTTCGGAAAACCCTTCAATCCAAAATACCGCCCAGCTCGCGACCAATATTAACGACAGCGGAAGAATAAACTGCCAAAGGTAATAGTTCGGTTTTCTGTTGGCATCAATGGTCACGGTTAAGCGGGAGTAGTAGGTGCTTTCGGCGTCATCCAAATGGTGGTAGCTGTGTTGGCTCACTTTCGCAGTGGGGGTACTTTCCATATCCCATTCGCTGATGATTTTGTTGGTTAGTTCCTCCACATACACACTGGCGTCACCAAACTTTAAGCGTTCTTGATCGAACGAAAAGGGCTCCATGATGATTTCAAAAGATTGGCGATCAAACGGGAAGCGGCGAAAGTCCATTTCTGTGGTGAAGGTGCCTTGAAATCGTTCGTTGTAGGTAATGTCGCCATTGCTGGTGATCACCAAGCGCTTATTAGGGGTGAGGCGTTGCCCTATGATGTTGATGAATTCAAACGCAGGCACCCACGATCCTTCTTCAAGCAGTTTGTCTAGGTGCTGATTTTCTATCAATCGAACCCCCGATTTTGGCTTAAGAGGGTGCTTAACATCTTGCCAAGTGGCTACGAGGTAACCATCGATTTTGTAGGTTTGATCAATGGTGTTAACGCCGTAAATCTTATTGATCGAAAACGAGGTGTGGATAACGTGCTGTGCCTTTGTTGAAAAAGACAAAAAGATCAGGACACACAGCAATGGAAATAACGTTTTCATGGGCTCTCCTTTAGAGTGTTTGGGTGAATAGGGCTGGGTTGAAGGTGAACCGAGCGAGATTGAGGTCGATAAAAGTTCGGCTGGCTAACCAAGGGGTTGAGCGTCGATAATGTATGGGGTTCAAACGCATTAGAGGCGGAGAGTTCAGACAAAAATTGATCAATCAAAGGACGCTGAACGTGGCTCAGTAACACGGCATGGCTAAAGCGCTGTGGCTTGCCATTTATCGATATGTTTTCTTGTGCGAGCGAATATTTTTTATTGATGTGGCTAGAAGGCGACGAGAACCGAACAATGTTGGCGCCAGGCATTCGAGGTAAAACGATGAACTTCTGTTGCTGCAGGCGTTTTGAATTGGCGAGCTGTCGCAGTGCGGCTTGCAAGTATTCGGTATTACTTTCGTTTTGCTGAGCGATCTGTTTTAGCCCTTGAGTACCAAGAGAGGAGAGACGTTCCCAAAGGTAAAGGGAGTAAAGTCCTTGTCGAGACCCCGCAATGGTGGAATCACGCCCAGCT
Source organism: Vibrio sp. vnigr-6D03 (assembly GCF_002835515.1). Classification (NCBI taxonomy): domain Bacteria; kingdom Pseudomonadati; phylum Pseudomonadota; class Gammaproteobacteria; order Vibrionales; family Vibrionaceae; genus Vibrio; species Vibrio sp. vnigr-6D03. Next base: position 35,557 of record NZ_PIZL01000007.1, on the reverse strand, counting down.
ATGTAGGTTGGGCGATTGGATGATCCGACTTTGTACCTTTCCTGCATCAGGTAAATACCGCAGCTCCAAGGTGCACCGAGCCATTTATATGGGCTGGTACACATCGACATCACTTCTCGATGACGAAACTCATAGGGCTCGGAAGAAACAGAAAAAGGATCCGACTGTAGAAACGGAGAGAAATTGGCCGAGAGGGCACCATCCACGTGTACCCAGTAACGTCGATTGCGTTCTGTGTTGACGCCCAGTAAGGGCTTTAACGTGGTCAATATGCGAAAAATGGCGTCACTACCACCACTGAAGGTGGTGCCGTGATTTAAAAATAAAATAACCGGATGCTGCCGCTCTACGAAAAATTCGGTGAGGCGATATAGGTCTTGCTCGACCACCGACCCGTATTCATCCACTGAGAGGCTTTTTTGCCAATCCCCTTGGTTAATTGGGCAAGCACCGAGCTTTTTTCCCGCTTGATTGAAGGTGGGGATTCCCAACATTTGGCAAGCTTTGTAAATCGAGTAATGGGTACAGGATGAGCTGATTAACACTGGTGGGTTGGGCACATGCACCGATTTTTCATACCCTTCTACGGCGCTACCGCTTAAGTAATCCCTTGCATTCCATAAGGCATATAAGTTGCCTTCTGTGGAGCCCATTGCGGTGACATACCCCCAATAATTTCGCTGCGAGTTGGGCATCGTCATGCCCCACAAGCGGGCGTAAAAATCGAGTACGGCACGCTCAAATTGCTTGGCATTGATTTGATAAGATCCATCTTCATACCCGTCGCCAAGGTTGAGTAAATTCAACGACAGAAAAGGATGAAGCTCAGGGGGGAAGTTTACCTCTTGGTTCGTTTGATAGCCTAAAAAGTGTGTTTTTTTTAGGCGCATTTCATCCAAGTAGTTCCCTAGAATATTGGCTTTTTCGGATGTTGGTATTCCACTTTCACAGATGGATAAATAGTGAGGAAAGCTCATAGATGCCCCAAAATATTTGAACGAATGTCTCGTTAATGTAGCGAGGCTCATCGGTTCAAACGTGGGCAATACTGCCTTTAAATCGGGGTTTAAAAAGGAACTGCCACAATTGTGAATTGTTGTGTGATTATCTGGTGTTCATTGCGCTAGAGATGGGCTGTCGGCATTTCGATACCGACAGGTCTGGTGATGAGGCGAACCGATTTAAGACGCCATAGCCCACTGGGCTGCGTCTTCCATTTTGTGGAGATTGAGCGTGTGTTGGTGAGTAGCGCTGGCTAATTCAAAATCGGAAATGATTTCGGAACGAAATGCCAAGCCCAGTTCAATACATTGAATTTGCTGATTACATGGGTAATAGCTGATTTGTTCGCTCAACGAATGGAGGTGGTGTAATTCCTCTCTATTGAAATTGAGATGCTCTAACAGTTCTTTTACCGTTGGGTACATGGGTTTGTTCTGCTGTCTGTCCTCTGTATTTTGTGCAAAGTTTTGCTCCCATTGAAAGGTAGTGCCAAACAAATAACAGCGAATGGCATGCATCAGTAACCAGTAGGTTGATTTGATGTTTCCACCAACGTGTTTTTGGTGGCTTTTCCAATAGAAATAGAGCGCAGCAATGAATTTGTTTTGTGCTTGGCTGTCGGTGTCCATCATAGCCAACATAATGGCTTGGTTGATTTTATGTGGTCGTGGGATTGCTTTAGCCACTTTCGATGTACCTTTATCGCTTGATGCCTTTTTCGTGAGCGATGGCTTTGTTGTAAATGGTGGCTTCGTTGTGAATGATGATGTGTTGCGAGCAGATTTAGTTGAAAACGGAGATGATCGGCGCAAGCCAAGCCGTAAACCTCTTTCGTTTAATGTACCTCCACTCAACCAGTCGACGTGATTCAGTGGATTGATTGGGCGAACGAACGTGTTTGTATCACGTGGTTTAGGCTCTGCAACCACGCTTGAGCGCATAGTATGGTTTTTTATTGGTTCGGATTCTGGTGTAAAGGCAGCTGGCTCTGAATTGGACGCTGAACCTAGATCAACTTGCGGACCCGAAAGGTGGATATACGCTAGCTGATAAGCCAACTGCTGTGCAATTCCAGGCTCTGCCCCTGCCATTAATGCGGCGCTAAACGCCGCATAGTACATTTCGTCTGAACTCATGGCGTTACTCCTTGTTGGAGAGAGAGTCCGGCGCGTTTAACGCTTTGATGCTGCTATTAAATTGAGGCAATGCTTCAACGAAGCGATTGATAACTTGTTCTGCTGTAGCCGCTTCGATGGGTTTTTCATTGATGTAAGTATCGACTTCCGTGCGGATGTGTCCGCCAGTCAGTGCGTCTTTTTCTCTTTGGATCACAATCGCGTGGACCGCTTGGCAAAACGCAAACGGGTCGGTTTTGCAATAAATACGATGCTGGCTGCCCGTGTTGCCACTTTCTGGGTAACGTGCAGAGGCGTAAGACACCATATAGGGTTGGGTACTCGGATCATTACCGATGAGCTCTTCGCAAGAAAATAGGACGAAATCGGTAGAGCGATAGCGATCCATCATGTCATTACAAATGGGCAGGTCAGCTTCTATGGCAAGGTTGTAGTCGCAGAAGAATACGTCCACTCCCGGGATCAAGCTTGAAATCATGGTGTCGAATGCGGATTGTAGCCCTTCTGGTAGTTCGTCATCGTCGGGGAGCTGTTCAAACTCCTGCGAAGTGACAGAGTAAGAAGCGCGCCATTTGGCGAGCAATTCTTGCCCGTTACCGCTATCTCTGTATTTGTAGGCGACTTTGTACCCGCTGTCGAACATGTCTTCGACATCCGGCTGGTCTGTTAAAAAAGCGAATTGGCGTCCGTCAGACGCTTCACATAAGCGAAAAAGTAGTTGTCTCATAGTGATCTCCTGTTGAGTGATATACCCAAGTAACCTCCACAGAATAATGAAACTTAGAATCAGGTTCTTGGCGTAATGGATGAAAAGATAAGGGTTACGGATACTTCTCCGACATTAAGCTTGGCGCGATACCCAATAGTTTTCTAAGGTGTGGTCCCACGGGTTTTCTTTTTGCTTTCTGATTGCCTGATTCTTCCGATTTTTCTGATTCATCATTGTTCGTAGCTGATGGCTCAGAGGAAAAAGTGTGCTCTTGTCGTCCCGTATTTATTTCATTGTCAGGAGCTCTGGAAATACGGGGGAGTTCATCAGTTAACATTAGCTCCGTTCGGCACGCTTCCAGCTGGGCTGCTTTTTGATGAGTGAGCTCTGTAGTGTTTGTTCCTACCTCCGCAGGTTTTATTGGCTGTGAGACCTGCGTGGTAAAGTCGCCCAGCTGAACTTCTTGGCGGGTAAACGTTTCATCAGGCATGCCAACCAGTGAGTGTGACATGTCTTGGAGGTAATGTTTGTATGGGTTAAACGCATCATCAAAGGTGGCGACTTGGCTTTCTTCAACGGTTTCCGTTTGTGCTTCACGAGCCGCTTTTTTCTCTATGCTCGCGTTGTCATTCCCCTTGATTGAGAGGCTGTCCTTGGGTGAAGCATGAGATTGCTCCTCCATGGCACTGCAGTCGGTTTCTGCGATAACGGCGTCCATTGGCGTACTCGTATTGGCACTTTGAGATATTGTTGTCTCTTCCATCACCTTTTGTTCTTTATGGTGCGTTTGAGCCGAAGGGCGGAGAGGTGTCGCTTTTAAGGGCTCGGCAGGAACACGCTGACGGATGACTGCTTTTTTCAGTTTGGCTCGTGGTTTCAGCCGATAGCCATACGGAACCCAAATGATGCGTGTTCGCTGCTTCATAATGCCTCTCCGTGGTATTGGTACGTGTGGCTAAAGAATGGTTTTCGCGAGTGCATGAAAGGTCTTATTCACCACTTTTTGGACGTCAGCCTTGGCCGCGATTTGCCAAGTCAGCATCTCTGCTTCTACTAGCAGCCTTTCTCTATCCAGTTCTAACTGGAATTCATCTTCACTGAGTTGCCCTTGTTTTTTTGCCATAAGCAACATCTCAAGTTCGCTCATTCGCTCGTCCGCGCACGATTTTAGTGCGCTGCTAAGCAAATCTTTCATTGGTGAGTCGTCTAACTGCGAGGTGACGGTATCGATCACGGAATTAATACTTTCTTGCATGACAATATCCTTACGTTATTTTTTGGCTAGTTCGCCTTCGATCAAGGCATCAAAAAGTCTTCGGTATTGGCTAGTGCGGCGGCTGATAATGAAATCGGAGAGGGTGTTGTTTTTCTTATGAGTGGCGTCGTCTTGTATCCAGAACCCCAAAAGAGTTTGGGTTTGTTTTAGAGATTCTGTGTTTTTCTCTCTTCGTTTTTGTCGTCTTTCTAAGCTTCGAATTTGTAGCAAAACCTCTTGGTAACGTTTCGCGAATAAGCGGTAATGCCTTTCTTCCATAGGGGTAAAAGACAAATCCATATACAACCGATCGACTTCACGATCGATCATCTCTATTTGTTTTAAGGTTTCGTTGTCGTAACTGGCAATAAACTGAAGTGCACAGCCAGACAGCGCGAGTATAAGTGTCAACCAGCTGATGATGAGCAGTTTGTTTTTCATGGCTAAATCCAGAGTTGGGGAAGTGCTCTCATCTTGGCTCAATAAAGGGGAGGAAGGCTCAGGGAAATGGACGAATTTGTTCGTTGTTTTTGCCAAGTGTTCAAAGAGACAGTGAGGTAACGTTTGGGGAGGAGGTAACGCCATGGAAGATCTACTCAAAGCTTTAGAGTTGGCGATAAAAGCGCTGAAGAAACGCCCTCAGAAACCTAAATTAACCCCTGAGCAATTCAATCAATTGGCAAAAGTAAAAAAGGAAATAGAGAGCATTTTAATGGGGAAGCAATCGATTGTAGAACTGTCCAATGAGACGAATGAAATGCTGGTTAAACTCACCAAAACCTTTATTGAACAAGCGCCAGAGAAAGCGACTAAGAGCGTGTCTTCGGTTGAGAAGAAACCGTAGTATCGGTGTTGCGGCGAATCCCATCAATTAACCGATCTAGAAGGGTAAACATGACTTCAATGCTGTAACCCGCCAAAAAAGCTAATGCCATGGGGGAAAGGGTCATATCGCCCATTTCGGGTTTCAACAGCCAACCGGTGATCATCCCAGCCAAACAACCCAGAGTTAGCCTGAGCCGATACCCCACTTCGCGGCTGGCGGTATAGGTGAGGTTTCGAACTTGCTGGAGCAAACTCCGTAATACAAATATAAAAGCCCCAAGCAATCCGTACATTAAGGGTAAAACGTAATTCTGTAGCATTTGGAGAACCGACTGTGCCGAAATGAGGTTGGCTTGGTATTCGAGCTCCGATTCAGTGTTGGTCTGGGTATTGAATTGAAATTCTTGCCCGAACATCCATATGCCGTTCCATTTCTTTAAAAGCTGATAATTGGCTTCTAAATCTTGGCTAAGAGGAAATTCGGCTTGCGGCAACGATTTGACCAATGTTTGAGTCAGGGAGTGACCAAATAGGTAGAACATTTGAAAGGCGAGCAAACATATCAGTGTGAGCACAGTGTAGCGTCGATACCATGTAATGACGCGAGCCGCCCCGTTAAACGACGCTTTTCCATCTGTTACGTTAGGCACCACGGCTTTGATGCTTTCAACGGTGACGGGATACACCTGTTTGGCGAGTCGATCAAAACAGTGCAGTAATTGAATTTCGTCTTCCGTGCTCCAGTATTTGGTGCCCATTTTCTCGTTTGCACGAGCAATGCCCATAGCGATATCGGCATCGATAGAAAGGTCCCCGTGCCGCGCCACATAGTGCAGTAGAAGACCCCCATCATTGGCGAGGCGTTGTAAATCCTTGCCTGATTGGGGGCGGGAGTCGTTCGCTAATGTCTTCACTGGTTTATTCGACACGGGGAAAACCTAATTGTTAGTGAGATACCTAATGGCTGGAGTTAATACTGATAACTTGCTACTTCATGGTCGAGGTAATCAAACAGTTTGCACCCACCCCTTTCGTTGTTCCAAATAGCACGAGGGCTATCAAAGCTGAACTCGTTGTCACCAAGGTTACTCTTGTTTGTGAAGACCTTTAGCGTGGACTGAGCATCCAACCGTGTGCCTTCAGGGAAAGTAAAGACACTTTGGTTGCGAATGGATTCAAGCCGCCAAAGGCTAATGTCTACGGTGTTGTCTGAAATATTGGATATTTCGACATACTCGTCACCTTCAGTGTGTTTTTCTTCACCGTCGAAGTGCACATTACTGATCAGTACATCGGCATAGGCATCGCCACCATAAACCAATCTAGCGACGACTTGCCCGTTTGGGTCCAGCAGCGTTGCGGTATCCCCGTGGTTATTCCAAATCGGCGTTTTTGATTGGAAACTGAATTCACCTTCACCAGCCGTGGCAACTTTTAGTTGTCCATACGGTGCCAAAACCGCGCCTTCAGAAAACGTGAATTCTTGATCGGGGGAGCCTGCTTGAATTGTCCAATTGCTCAAATCAATGGCGAGCCCACCACGGTTATTCAGCGTAATGGATTCATCCAAATGGTCTGTTTGCCCTCTAAAGTTCAGCTCGCCAATCTCAATCTGACATAGCCACTGCAGCTGGTTTAGCTTCTCCCAGTAATTGTCGAGATCGTTTTTGGATGCTGGCACGGTAAGTATTTCGTCTGTTATGTTTTTTAATGTGTTTTGGATAGTTTTCAGTGTAAGAGCCACGTTGTTCTCCTTGATGTGCAAAATGCAGATGGTGAAGTATTTAAAAGTCTGTTTCGCCGTTACCCAGCGTATTTCTGGTAAGCGGAAAGCAGTTTTTCATCGTATCGATTTTCAGCGTAAGCTGGGCCGTTGTAGTAGCGAGCGAACGTCGCCCAATCTAACTCTTGAATCGCGTTGTGCATTTTTGGATTCGATTTGATGAAACTGACAAACGCAAACAAATGAAAGCGTTCAGCGAAGAACATGTCACGAACAAAGGTTTCAACATCGTCATAGCCCGCTGCAGCGTGGTTGAACCCCATGATTTGATAGCGACCATAAGACGCCGATTTTAAGGCGGCTCTTCGGTCTAGCGTCATTGCTTCTTGCAAGCGCTCGTATTCTTTTTCTCCGCCAACATAGAGCGAGCGATCCCATTTGCTCGAGGATATCTCTGGGTGAGACTCATCAAACTTTCGGTCGCTGTATTTGGAGAAAATATGCGCTTCAAACAGAATGCAAGGTGGGCCACTGGCAAAGAAACCGCTGCCTGCCGATTCCACTTCCGACACCGCTTTTACAGCAGCAACCTCACAATCCAGTGACTCGGCAGCTTTTTCAAAATCTTCATCTGATAAGCCTACTTCCGGTTCGATTCGAGGCAAAAATAGGCTTGGCGCAACACCTAATTCATCTGAAGCCGCTTCTGCCAGAGCTCTGTGGCTTTTCCCATCACGGTCGATACGACCATCAGGGTTTTTGAACCCCAATAATGTTGCCTGCATCTTGCAGATCGCTTGGCATGTTTTTGAGTGCTCAACATCACCCTCAATAACGCCATCTTCTTCTAATGGCCCATCCAGCCCGATGGATTTTGCCGCTTCATTTAACGCTTTCTGAATCGCCAGTACGTCTTCTTTTTGGTTTTCAGCGTGGCTTCCGACAGAGGAAGTGAGTGGTATGTCTTTCATAGTTGGCTCCTGATTGCGTAATTTTGTCTTCATTACGGTATCTGAGAGCCAGTGAGTAAAACTTGGTGGAATTGAGGGGGAAAACCGTCAGAACAGTGAAATCAGCTTTAAGGACGTTATTGGAACCATGGCTTTAGAGTAGATTATAATAATTCTATAAATACGACTTAGTGCAAATTCTTAGTGATAATCAGAATGAATAAATATGATATGTTCATTCAAAAAAAAACAGCGGGCTAAAGCCTCAATAACAAATCAAAGGAATTGTATGCTTCGTCAATTAAAAGCGTCGTCAGTGCTAGGGATGGTTATCTTACTTTCTGCTTGTGGAGGTGGTGGATCTGGCTCAAACGATACTGGCTCAAACGATTCAGGTTCGTCAACTTCAGAGCAGAAAAAAACAGAAGAGTCTTCACAGGCCTCTAAAATCCTAACAAACGCAATTCAACATACCCCCGAAGAGCTTATAAAAGCCGCGTACAGCTTGGTTGAGCATGGGTATGCCGGAAAATCAAATGTGGTGCAACTAAATGAAACTGTTGTAGGGCAGGCTTCAGTTACGACTCTATTGCCGGAATATCGTCATATTTTTAGTGATGACCAAATTCGTAATTTTCTTTCTTTAAACGATGTCGCTGGAAAGTCATTTACCTGTGGTGTCTCTGGCTCAGTCGATATTCACTCAAAATGGAATGAGCAAGGCATAAGAGTTATGTCATTAGATTTCAATAATTGTGTGACTTCATCAGTACATTGGATGACTATTTCAGGAGTGCTGGCATTATCCTCTGAGAGTTATAAGCAAAAAAGCTATTATTTCGACGAGCTAGATATTGATGGAATGAAAGTAACGGGTTACACCCAAGAATATTCCTCTGAGTTTGATAGTGGTGGACATGAAGATGTGACAAAAAGTCATCTTTTGTATTCTTATAAAGACGGAAGAAATATCAAGGTAGAACTTGAAGAGTCGTCAAGTGCACCTAATCGCGATACACAAGCAACTGTTGGCGTTAAAGGTACAGTATGGTTAAGCGAATCTGGAAAAGTTAAGATTTCATCCCAAGGACTAAAATCTTCGTACAACGGCTTCTATACTGGCTCTCTGAGCTTTAAAGCAGATACTGAAATCCAGCTTTCGTTTTCGGATAAATTCTTTACCTATAAAAAAGATTTAGACGGCGATGGCTCTTTTGAATTAGGTACGCACTTATCTAAAGTGAGTGGTTTCCAGTTCGCTTTGACGCAACCCGTTGATCTTTACCCACTTGCCTTATTGTCGCAGCCACCTGCTTTTAATAGTACACCCACACAATCGTCTTATGATGTAAACACAGAAACTCCAATCGTAGTTGAAAGCTCGGAATTTTCGGACCCAGATACGCGTTCAGAAAACTTACAATTGAGCTATCGATGGTATATCAATGGTGAAATAGTTACAGGGGAAACAACTAATACTCTTCCTGCCTATACGGCGGCTTATGGCGATGAAGTTAAAGTTCAATCGGTCGTTTTTGATGGAACTAGTTCAATAACCAGTGAATGGGCATATATTTACCTTAATGACATTAAACCAGTAATCAAAACAGAAAACTTACCTGATCAAATTTTGGCTGGAGATGAACTGAAATTTAGTGTCTCTTGGTTTGACTTAGATGTTAACCGGCTGGAAAAAGTTCGCATGGTGTCTGGACCTGAAGGGGCCTCCATGAGCAGTGATGGGGTTATTTCTTGGACGGCACCTTCTGAATCCGATTTCCTAATACCAGTTCAAGTTTTTGAATTTACCTTTAAAACCTTAGATGACGATTATCAAGAAGCGACTTTAGGTGTTGAAGTAAAGAGTAACAGGACGTCACCAATAGTACGCTCGGGAGAGATCAGTCCGTTAGCAAATGATTCTATTGTTATCGATGACTTTGATGGTGACGGCTTAAAAGAGTTCCTAACAACAGATAATGGTAATGGTCTTTATCTTTACAATTTTGAAAATGGGCAATACAACCAAAAATGGATGTATCCGTATACCTTACCTATTAATGGTAGCATTGAGCAGTTGCATTATTTAGACATTGATAATGATCTAAAAAAAGAAATCATCCTCGTTACATCTAAAAATATTCTTACCCTTGAAGACCTATCCAGTAGCCCTAAAGTTGTATTTGATACTCCGAAACATATTTTGAGAGTTGCGATAGAAGATGTTAACAAGGATGGAGCACCAGAAGTTGCAATATTGCAGTATGAAGATGATGTTTCTCGCTCTACTCTTTCTGTTTATAGATGGAATGATTTTTCATCTCCAGTTTTAAACGAGCTTGATGCTAACGGGTCTTCTCTACTGTCGTTTTCCAATGTTGATAATGATCAGCCACTTGAACTTATCCTGAAAGGCGGCTTGGTTATTGATACCTCTACTTGGGAAGTACAGTGGGACTACGGTGAACAATTCTCCCAACGTGGAATGGTTATTGGAGATTTCAACCAAGACGGCGTAAATGAAATCTTCGGCATGTACCATAACGGTGATTTATATAGATATTCTGTCGTTGCAAAGACTGCGACTGAAATATCATCTACTCAATATTTATCTTCATGTGTATTGGAGAAGTCCCAACTATCTATCGATACTGATGACTTGCTGCTAATGAGTTGTCCATATAGTGGAATTAAAGCATTCAAAATAGAAGGTGATGCTCTTACCCAAAGGTGGCATTTGTCATTCAGCTTCTCAGGAAGAGTGAGCTCCTTGACTACCGGAGATATTGATAATGACAACCAATTTGAGCTGTTATGGGGCACAAGTGGTCACTATTCAAAGTCTGGATTTGCTAGTGCTGATATTTCTAACATAAGTGCGATCATGAATCATTCCACTGTTACCAAAAGTTCTTCTTCATTCAAAGCGATTGGATGGGGGAATACAACACCAGAGAAGGAAGATGCTCTATTTTTAGTTGGAACATACGACGACGATGGTGTCAGAAATAGATTTGTAACAGTAAGCTCTGATGGTAGTGTTAAAATATCTAGTGGTACAAGCTCTACACATAATCCAATAGTTGATACAGTTCATATTGATTCTAATGAGGATGGTTATTCAGAAATTGTATTGCCGGAAGTTGGCTATCAAAACTCTAAAATGGATTTGGTTCAAATCTCTGATGAGCTTGTTACAAGCACTCATGAGTTATCAGCTGGTACCGGATCGCAAATCGTTAAGGCTGCTGATTTTAATAAGGACGGTAAGAAAGACATTGTAATTGCTCATGGTTCTCAAATAACCGTGTACGATGTTGCCAATAACACATCAATAGCCACCCTCCAAGCACCATCAGAACACAGATATATTCAGGATCTTGAGGTATACGACGAATCTTCCGGAGTCATCATTGCTACTGATGGATATAACATGTCGATTTTGGAAATAGTAGGTAACTCTTTGACCTCAAAATTCACAGGCGACTTCCCAAGCCCAGACTGTAATAGAATTTTTGTATTTAACTATGACTCAGATATACGTAATGAGATCGGGTGCTTTAATAGCTTCGGTACGTTGTTTTCAATTTTCGAAGTTGCTGACAATGAGATTACTCTGAAAGAAAGCAATAATATGAAATTCTACGCAAAAGGCGTTGCTGTTGACCCATCTAGTGCTAGTGAGCAAAACTTGATAATCACAAGTAAAGAAAGCACGAATTCTGATCCGTGGGGGGCAGGTCTTTACCATGTTCGAAAAACGGATAACAAAGGCAATACGATTTGGAAAAGTCCTCCCTTAATCGGAGAACCGAGCAGTCACGGTATTAAGCTACGAAATCATCCTGAAAAAGGGCTGCAAGCGCTCCTCTCTACCGATCAAGCTATGTACCAAATCAACCCATAGAATTTACCAAGCTTAAAGGCGAACCGAAGGGTTCGCCTTTTTTAACTGCCCATCGTTTACTTACTACTTACATCATACTCACCATACTTTTCTCTGTAATTAGAGCCAATATCAGTTTCCACTGTTTAACACTATGTGGCGCACGCAATTTCTGATAGCTTTGAGCGGTCTTGAGAAAAAGGTTGTACATTGCGCTGTCAGATATGAATAAGAAACAAATTTCGCGCCTGTTAGGGTGTGGGTTACTTACTATTGGATTCCCCGTAATCGCTTTCGATTTTGAAGTAGAAGGGCTACAAGGAGAGCTGGACACCAACGTGTCTGCTTATCTATCTGCTATCGATCCTAGCGAATACTCAACGTCACTTCGTTTTCAATCCCGAGTGGAAGATAATATTCAGAAGGCATTGAAGGCACTAGGTCATTACCAGCCTGAGATTGCTTTTCAAGTTGGGGAGGATTCTCAATCCCTTACGGTATTGGTTGATCCAGGACCAGTGGTGGTGATTCGCACCAGCGATTTGATCATTTCAGGGGAAGCAGCAACGGATCCTGATTTCATTCAGCTTCGCAATGATGCCAAGCTTGGGGTTGGTGAGCCGTTGAACCACAGTGCTTACGAATCTTACAAATCAAACTTACGAAATTTAGCATTAAGAAAAGGTTATTTTGATGGCGAGTTTGGTCAGACTCGTTTAGAGGTCTCTCCCGAGCATAAACAAGCCTTTATCACCATAGAATTCACCAGTGGTCAGCGCTATTACTTTGGTGAGACTCGAATTTTTGGTAGTCAAATCCGCGAAAGCCGAGTGCGATCACTCGTGCCTTTTGAAGCGGGTGATCCTTATCTGGCATCTAATATTGGTGAGCTTAATCAGAGCTTATCTAATACTGAGTGGTTTTCTTCTGTGCACGTTGAACCCGATCTTAGTTACATCGGAAAACAGCGTGAATTACCGATGAATATCAACCTCGCTCCGCAGGCTGAAAACCAGATAGAAACAGGCTTAGGCTATTCGACAGACATTGGTATTCGAGGCAAACTCAGCTGGAAAAAACCGTGGCTCAATAATCGTGGGCATAGCTTAGACAGCAGTATGTCTCTTTCTGTGCCTGAACAAGCCATCACCGCTAGCTACAAAATTCCGCTAGAAGATGTGTTACGTGAATATTATGAAATTCAATACGGAATGAAGCGTACTGATAAATATGAAACCAAGAGCCTAGAGCATAACCTAGCGGTGAAACGACACTGGAAATTAGATTCGGGTTGGCAAAGAACCGCTTCCGTAAGATTCCTATACGACGACTCAGAAGAGCGCGGCCAATCTCGTATCTCTAAATTCGTTTTGCCGGGATTTAGCTTCAGCCGTGCCCGTGTTCGTGGTGGCGCAATGCCCATGTGGGGAGACAAGCACCTGCTTACCGTTGAAGCCGGCAATGAAAGCCTGCTCTCTGACACTGGCATTTTAAGAGTGCAGGGGCGAACCGCCATCGTTCGCAGTGTGGGTGAAAATCACCGTGGGTTAGCGCGTTTCGATGCGGGCGGTGTATTTGCCGGCGAATTTGACAAAGTCCCTCGTTCTTTGCGTTTCTTCGCTGGTGGTGATAACAGCATCCGTGGCTATGGGTATGAAGATATTCCGACGACCCAACCAGAAGATAAATTCAGTGGCGGTAAATACTTAGCTGTGAGTAGCCTAGAGTATCAATATCGAGTTTATGGCAATTGGTGGGCGGCAACATTCGTTGATTACGGCGATGCATGGACAGATACACCCGAGTGGAAAAAAGGTGTTGGTGTGGGTATTCGATGGGCTTCGCCTGTGGGTCCAATCCGGCTAGATTTTGCTTGGGGATTGGATAAAAAACCTGATGAAAGATTTGCCATTCACTTTACGTTGGGGCCAGAGCTATGACCCGTACTGTTGCTAAATGGCTAGTGCGCTTTGCCCTTTTTATTCCGTGTTTTGTTCTTGTTCTGTTACTTCTATTGGGTGGCTTACTGTTCACGCAAGCGGGGTTGAACCTTGCTATGTGGGGAGCGCAAAAAGCATTGCCCCAACTCACTGTAGACGAAGTTGAAGGGGCGATACTCACGGGTATAACGCTTCATCAAGTCAATTTTAGTGATCCCGATTTATTTATCGAACTACACGCTAAGAAAGTGCAACTCGAACTGGATGCAGAATGTTTATTTGAACCCCGAGTGTGCATCGATAATCTCGCTCTAGAATCATTATCCTTCGCTCTTACAGGCACAGTACCTACTCAGGAAGAACCAACACCTTCAGAGCCACTCACCGAGATCACGTTACCTATTCCTGTCTCAATCAACCATGTTCAGTTGAATGATATTGCGCTTGATGTGTTGGGCACAGAGATCAAGTGGAAGTCGTTTTCAACAGCGGCGACGATGGAAGGTCGAGTGCTGACGTTGCACCCAACAAAGTGGGATGGCATCGATATTACACTTGCTCCAACCGACACCAACGCTTCGGTCGAAAAAGCGTCGACGGACAAAGCTGCAACGGACAAAAACGCAGACATTGAACTTCCAGAAGTATTGATTCCGCTGGATGTCGTTGTAGAAGGGTTTGATATTCATAACTTTGCTTTGCATGGTGAATCGCCAGTGAAGGTGAATCATTTGGGATTAAAAGCGAAAGCGAGCGATCATTTGGTCAGCATTGAAAAGCTAGCCTTGGATATGCCAGAAGTCACCGCAGACGCTAGCACTGAGATCGAACTGAAGGGGGATTACTCCCTTCCGAAATTGACCCTTAATGCCAAACTCAATCAGACTGAGTTAAAAGGGCAAACCTTGTCGCTAAAAGCAGAAGGTAGTGTGGCGGAACTCAACCTTAACGCTGATTTTGGGGGCGTCATCAAAGCGCACCTTGAAGGAAACCTAAAGCCGCTACAGGCTGTTCTGCCTTTCGATCTGTCTTTGTCACAAGGGGAAGTGCAATGGCCTCTTACTGGAAAATACGATTATCGTTCAGACATTGAAAGCATTGATATTAAAGGTAACTTGGATGCGTATCAGATCTCCCTTGCGTTAAAAGCGCAGGGCAAAGATATTCCGGATTTAGACCTCGATACGTCAGCGAGCGGCACATTAGAAAGTATCGATGTACACAGCTTAGTTCTCAATACGTTAGGTGGTCGAGTTTCTGGTCAGGTTGAAGCTGATTGGTCCAAGTTAGTGAAATGGAACACTACGCTCGGTTTAGACAGCATACAGCCGGGGTTACAATGGCCAGAAGCCGAGGGCAATATCAGTGGCAGTATCACGACCAATGGCTCCTTAACCGAAAGTGGTGGTTGGAAAGTGGGTGTCCCACTATTGGCTATCCAGGGTTTAATCCGCGACTACCCGTTGTACATCAATGGTCAATTGGATGCTGCGGACATCAATAAAAGCGGTGAACCTAGCATTCATACTGAAGGGCTGGAGCTATCTCATGGTCCTAATAACCTATTTGTGTCGGGCTCATTGGATAAACAGTGGGGGCTGGATGTAGAGCTAAACTTCCCTGAGTTTGTTAAGTCGATTCCGGAACTTCGTGGGCACATGTACGGCAAAGTTAACTTGCGTGGTGAATTTGAAGAACCCCAAATCAAGGTAGAATTGAGTGTTAACGAAGTCGATTGGAAGCAAGAAGTGACGGTGGAATCCGTTGCTCTATTTGGCGATATCTCACCTCTACCTGCTCCGAAAGGCGATTTGTCATTAGTCGTTAAAAACGTGAAAGCGCAAAATCAATACATCGATAACGTGGATCTAGAATTCTCAGGTACACAGGAAGCCCATCAGCTTACGTTAGATGTGTTATCCGATTTGGTGTCTACAAGTTTGAAGGTCGTCGGTGGGTTAACTGATAAACCAGAAATGGTATGGCAAGGCGAATTACAACGCGCAGAAATTACATCCGAACAAGGCACGTGGACATTAGCCGATAAGGCGGTATTAGGCTTTAACATGGCAACCAATCTGGCAAGTGTTCAAGCCCATTGTTGGAATCAACAAGATGCGTCATTATGTTTAACCAAAGACCTCTCTGCGGGGGAAAGTGGTGAGGCGAATATTGCTATTAAGCAGTTTAACTTTGAACAGATTAAGCGCTTCGTCCCACAGGAAACCGACCTTCAAGGTGAAGTTAATGCGACAGCGTGGGCGAGCTGGGCACCAAACGCCAAGCCTGAGCTAAAAGTGTCTGTTTCTTTACCAGAAGGGCAGGTTACACAATCGTTGGATGCACCGGTCACACTTGGGTGGAACAACATAACGTTAGATGCCGAGTTACAGAACGATAACTTAAGAAGTCGCTGGTCATTGGATTTAGTCGACAACGGTGTGATTGATGGTCAGGCGAATATTGCAAATGTGCAATCCAACAATCAGACCATTGATGGCAAGTTGGGGATTCGCGATATCCACCTCGGTATGCTCAAGCCTTTGCTGGGTGAATTCAGCAAAGCGGATGCCAATATCCATTCTGATCTCAGTTTCAGTGGCCCCTTGCTTCATCCGAAATTACAGGGTGATTTTGTCATCGAGAAACTGATTGCCAAAGGTGACATTACTCCTGTTGATGTCAATGAAGGTCAAATCTCCGTTGCCTTCAGCGGGTACGATGCAGTTCTGAACGCACAAATTCACACGCCTGATGGCACGCTCAATTTAGACGGTGATGGAAACTGGGCAGATCTAAAAGCGTGGCGTGGCAACTTAGCCGTTTTTGCTGAAGAGTTGAACGTGAAGCTACCGCCAATGGTTCACATTAAAGTGAAGCCAGATCTTAAGATTTCAGCGACGCCTGAGCTCGCTAAAATTGAGGGCGACATTCACTTACCGTGGGGGCGCATTGAAGTGGAAGAGCTACCGCCAAGTGCGGTTGGCGTGTCCAGTGATGAAGTATTACTGGATGAAAACTTCAAGCCTGTAGAAGAAAAGCAGCCTTTGCCAATGAACATTCAAACCAATGTGAACGTAAAGATTGGTGACGACTTCCGGTTAAGTGCTTTTGGTCTATTGGGTAACCTAAAAGGGGATTTAAAAGTCTCTCAACGTGATAAAGGACCTTTTGTCGTTGGGGAAGTCAACATCCTCGATGGTTCGTATCGCTCATTTGGACAAGACTTGCTGATTCAGAAAGGGAAGATTTTGATGAATGGTCCTGTGGATCAGCCTTATGTGGTGATCACCGCCATTCGAAACCCAGACAATATCCAAGATGATGTCACCGCGGGTATTCGTGTCGATGGACCAGCGGATAATCCTCAGGTATCGATATTTTCAGACCCTGCCATGCCGCAAGCCAATGCGTTGTCTTACCTATTGCGTGGTAGAGACATCGATGCTGAAGCGGGTGGAAACTTAATGACCACCACGTTGATCGGCTTGAGTTTAGCAAAAAGCGGAAAAGTGGTCGGAGAGATTGGCCAGGCATTTGGTGTACAAGATTTGCAATTGGATACGGCAGGTTCTGGTGATGACTCTCAAGTAACTGTGAGCGGGTACATATTACCCGGCTTGAAAGTCACTTACGGAGTGGGTATTTTTAACTCACTTGGTGAATTTACCGTGCGTTATCGCTTGATGCAGGATTTGTATGTTGAGGCGGTTTCTGGTCTTGATAGTGCGGTAGATTTGATTTACCAGTTCGAATTTGATTAAGGCGTGAGCCTGATGGAGAGTGCGATGGAACAGCTGGTGTTTGTGTATGGGACGTTGCGACAAGGCGAAGACAATCATCACTTTTTGGAAGGGTGCGAGTTGGTTGCCCAGTTTCGGACAGGGCCTGCATTTGCTTTGTACGATTTAGGGCATTACCCAGGAATGGTACAAGGTCAGCAGGAGATCTGCGGTGAAATCTACCGGATCAATGCGCAAATATTGGCAAAGTTAGATCACCTTGAAGATGTGCCATACGAATACCGCCGTGAGAAAATGTCGACTCCATTTGGCGAAGCATGGGTCTATCTCTATCAAGATGGCAGCCAGTTATCGGAGCCAATCGACTCGGGCGATTGGTGCCAGCGCTTTTAGTTCTGTAGAACGGTACTGGCGGTGAATGAGTTTTTTGTTTATCCAAAAACCGTTAAAGCAATTCAAGTAAAACAGCCCAGTTGATACTGGGCTGTTTTTTTATTTGTGGAATGCTATCCAAAGCAGAGTATGTTTTTCCAAGTTTAGGTTAGTAGTTCCAAGTTCAGGTTATTTATTCTGCGCTCGATCATAAGAGGTCTGGATTTCCTCTCGTGCGGCGGCAGCGTCTGCCCAGCCATCGACCTTTACCCATTTACCCGATTCAAGCTCTTTGTAGCGCTCAAAAAAGTGCGTAATTTGTGCTTTTAGTAATTCAGGGATGTCATTCACATCTTGGATATGTTCATACTCTTTTGAGAGTTTGCTGTGAGGTACGGCTACAATCTTGGCATCTTCCCCAGACTCGTCGGTCATTTTCAAAACCCCCACAGGACGACAGCGGATAACAGAGCCGGGAATAAGTGGGTGCGGTGTCGGAACAAGCACGTCCACTGGGTCACCATCTAGCGATAAGGTGTGGTTTACATAACCGTAGTTGCATGGGTAGAACATGGGGGCAGACATGAAACGGTCCACAAAAACCGCGCCAGAATCTTTATCGACTTCATATTTGATCGGATCTGCGTTTGCTGGAATTTCGATTACGACATAAATGTCATCAGGCAACGATTTACCCGCGGGTACATTGTTTAAACTCATTGTGCTTTCCTTTTCTAATGAATTTCACTGTACATAGCTTAAGCGAATTTACCGTATCCTGCTATTCCACTTTAGACCAAAACACGATCCACTTTAGACTAGGTCAGCGCCAAAATTAGAGCGTAAGCCCATCGGTTTTGGAGGGGGTGTGACTAACAAAAATAAGAAATCCCCGCCCAGCTCAATAAAGCCGGCGGGGATTCCTCGTATTTATGCTTGGCGGATTCAGTCTTGATTCAATTCAAGAAATTCTTCCACTTTGCGAACCATATTTTTAGAACCCACAAAGAAAGGCACGCGCTGGTGCAGCTCGGTAGGTTTGATTTCCATGATGCGGTTAACGCCATCGGAAGCCACACCACCTGCTTGTTCAATCAAAAACGCCATTGGGTTGCATTCGTACAACAAACGCAGTTTTCCATTCGGGTGACTTTGGGTACTTGGGTAAAGGTAGATACCGCCTTTAAGCAAGTTACGGTGGAAATCAGCCACCAATGAACCGATGTAGCGGGACGTGTAAGGGCGACCTTCTTCTGGCGAATTTTCCTGACAGTACTTGATGTACTTTTTCACACCTGTTGGGAAGCGGATGTAGTTACCTTCGTTAATGGAGTAAATCAAACCATCTTCAGGGATCATCATATTTTCATGAGACAGACAAAAAACGCCGAGTGATGGGTCATAAGTAAACCCATGAACCCCTTTACCCGTGGTGTATACCAGCATGGTTGAAGAACCATAAATGATATAACCAGCCGCGACTTGTTTGTCTCCTGGCTGGAAAAAGTCTTCTTCTGTTGCTGGCGTGCCAATAGGTGAAACACGTTTGTAAATAGAGAAGATAGTGCCGACGGAAACGTTTACGTCAATGTTTGAAGAACCATCCAGTGGATCCATTAAAACAACGTACTTCGCATTTTGATTGAGTTCTTTATTGAATGCGACCGCTTCGTCTTCTTCTTCACTGGCGACACCACAAACCTGATCGCGAGCTTCAAGTGCAGCTTTGAATTTTTCGTTGGCGTAGACATCAAGCTTTTGCTGAGCTTCGCCCTGTACGTTTTCAGTGCCGACGGCACCCGTTATATCGACAAGACCCGCTTTGTTGATTTCTCGGTTTACAATTTTGGCAGCAAGCTTAATTGAACCGAGAAGAGAGGATAGATCGCCACTGGCGTGAGCGAAGTCGTTTTGCTTTTCAACAATAAACTCGCCTAGAGTGCGTATCTCAGACATGTTTGTTCCTTTGTTCAGTTTCCTGGGCTGAGATCTAAGCTACCGACGACGCAGACTGGGGAAGGTCAAGTTTCTCAAGGGTTCACAGTTAAGAAACTAGGTCGTGTGGTTGAGCTCAGATACAATAAAGTCCCAATCTAAGTTGGGTTGCCTACCCGATAATTGTAGGGGTATCTGGGTTTCATTTATTATTGTATAAGTTGAATCTTTTTAATGGTAATGAAGTAACATGCTGATCCTTGAATAAATTTAGTTGGACATCACACTTTTATACTCACATTTCGCTGACATAAATCAGGCATGATAAGAAGCCAGTAAAGACGTCAAAACAGACTAGGAATCGTAATTTATGCATATTCATATTTTGGGAATTTGCGGGACATTTATGGGCGGAGCGGCGGTATTAGCTCGTCAAATGGGGCATAAAGTCACGGGATCTGATGCCAATGTTTACCCCCCAATGAGCACGCTATTAGAATCTCAGGGTATCGAAATTATAGAGGGGTTTGACCCATCTCAATTGGAGCCGAAGCCAGACTTGGTGGTGATTGGTAATGCAATGAGTCGCGGAAACCCTTGTGTAGAATATGTACTGAATCACAATCTTAAATACACATCAGGCCCCCAGTGGCTGCAAGAATTTTTGTTGCATGAACGCTGGGTGTTGGCGGTATCCGGAACGCATGGCAAAACGACCACATCGAGCATGCTAACTTGGATCCTTGAGCACTGCGGTTATCAGCCCGGATTTTTAGTTGGGGGGGTGCTAGGCAATTTTGGTGTTTCGTCTCGTCTTGGTGAAAGTATGTTTTTCGTGGTCGAAGCGGATGAGTATGACAGCGCTTTTTTTGATAAACGTTCTAAGTTTGTTCATTATCACCCACGAACGTTGGTGATGAATAATCTTGAGTTTGATCATGCAGATATCTTCGACGACTTGGATGATATTAAGCGACAGTTCCATCATTTGATCCGTACCGTGCCTGAAAATGGCCGCATATTTTCCCCAATTAATGACGAAGCGCTTGAAAGCGTGCTTGATCAGGGCTGTTGGAGCGAACAAGAAAAGACAGGCTTCAATGGCGACTGGCAATCCGAAAAAATCAAATCAGACGGCAGTGAATTTAACGTTATCTTCCAAGGCAAACATGTTGGCAAGGTTTCTTGGAACCTCATTGGTGATCACAACGTCGATAATGCACTGATGGCGATAGCGGCGGCGAGGCACGTGGGTGTTACGCCTGACTTAGCATGTGAAGCTCTGGCGTTATTCGTGAATACAAAAAGACGCTTAGAGCTGAAAGGCGAAGTGAATGGTATTACGGTTTACGATGATTTTGCTCATCATCCAACCGCCATTGAACTAACGTTACAAGGATTACGTAATAAGGTTGGTGAAGGCAAAATTCTAGCAGTGCTAGAACCTCGCTCCAGCACGATGAAAATGGGCGTCCATAAAGAAACACTCGCCAATGCACTAAGCACTGCCGATTCCGTCTATTTGTTTCAGCCAGATAATATTCAATGGTCAGTCGACGATGTTGCGAGTCAATGTCACCAGCCGGTACAGACCAGCGATGACATAGATACGCTGGTTACACGTATCGTCGAAGAAGCTAAACCAGGCGATCAGATATTGGTGATGAGCAATGGGGGATTTGGTGGGATTCATGATAAGTTACTCAATGCACTCGCAGCTGATACGCTAACCTAAGAGTGGATCGATTTTTCAACGCAAGAAGTAAGAATGACTCAAAAAAATAAAGCCATTACGTTGGCATTTACTGGGGCATCCGGAGCACCTTATGGGCTCCGGCTACTGGAATGCCTACTCGCCGCAGATTACACCGTCTATTTGTTGATATCTTCCGCCGCGCGAGTGGTGATGGCAACGGAACACGGGCTGAAACTTCCTGGTTCTCCAGATGGCGCGAAAGAAAAGCTGGTTGAACACCTTCAATGCGATGCGGACAAGCTCATCGTTTGCGGTAAAGAAGATTGGTTTTCACCTGTAGCTTCAGGTTCGGCAGCACCGAAACAAATGGTTGTTTGCCCTTGTAGCGCAGGCAGTGTGGCTGCCATCGCCCACGGCATGTCGGATAACCTTATAGAGCGTGCTGCCGATGTGGTCATGAAAGAGCGTGGGCAATTACTTTTGGTTGTTCGTGAAACGCCTTTTTCTACTCTGCATTTGGAGAATATGCACAAGCTCTCGCAAATGGGTGTCACCATTATGCCTGCCGCACCGGGATTTTATCACCAACCAACCAGCATTGATGACTTAGTCGACTTTATGGTTGCACGCATTCTTGACCATTTAGGTGTCGAGCAAGGATTGGTCCCTCGTTGGGGGTATGATCAGCGCAATTAGTCACAATCGAGAAACGATTGAAGTAATTGCATATGGCTAAGTTCATAGAAGTCGATAAAATAGAGCCACTCTCATCGGGGTGCTAAATGAATAGGCGATGTTTGCATCGCCTATCTTATGGCTGAGATAAACCTTTGGTTTGAACCCGTACACCTGAACCAGATAATACTGGCGTAGGAATTGAGCGCGGAAATTTACCCCTCTCAACACCTGTGCCGCTCAACAATGGATAGGAGCGACCAGTGAAATACGCACTGACTACCGTAGCACTTGCTACACTTGCTGCCACACCGGCATTCGCCGCAGAAAATACGCTAACGGTTTACACGTACGACTCTTTTGCTGCGGATTGGGGACCGGGTCCAACGGTCGAAAAAGCGTTTGAAGCTCAATGCGGATGTAATCTAGAGTTTGTTGCACTTGACGATGGCGTGACCATTCTCAATCGCTTACGCCTTGAAGGTAAAAACAGCAAAGCGGATATCGTTCTTGGTCTTGATAACAATCTAATGGCTGAGGCAAAGAAAAGCGGTTTGCTTGCCGAACATAGCGTTGACACGACTAACGTGACGATCCCTGGTGGCTGGAAAGACAGCACATTTGTCCCTTACGATTACGGCTACTTTGCGTTTGTTTACAACAAAGAAAAACTCACTAACCCACCCAAGAGCCTAAAAGAGCTGGTTGAAAAGCGTGATGATCTTAAAGTGATTTACCAAGATCCACGCACCTCGACGCCTGGTCAAGGTTTAATGCTGTGGATGAAATCGGTGTATGGCGACAATACGACGGATGCATGGAAACAACTGGCCAAGAAAACCGTCACTGTAACGAAAGGCTGGTCTGAAGCGTACTCAATGTTCTTGGAAGGCGAGTCCGATCTTGTACTCTCATATACAACATCTCCGGCGTATCACTTAATTGCAGAAAAAGACGCGAAATACGCTGCTGCCAATTTTGCTGAAGGTCATTACACTCAGATTGAAGTCGCGGCAAAAGTGAAGGCGAGTGAGAATCAAAAATTAGCCGACGAATTTATGGCGTTCATTCTAAGCGATGAGTTCCAATCTGCGATGCCAACAGGCAACTGGATGTACCCAGTAACTGCAGTTGAACTTCCTGAAGGCTACAACACGTTAACCGTTCCAGCGAAAGCCTTGTCTTTCTCTTCAGATGAAGTCGCTGAGAGCAGAAAATCGTGGATTAAGGAATGGCAAAACGCCCTGACTTTCTAAGTTTTACATTATCGACAAGCCATGCATAATGCGTGGCTTGCTTGTATATGCATAGGCTCATTCTGCTGTGATTCGAAATGTACCTAAAGTCGGGATAGTCTTCGCGACGGTTATCTTAATCTTTGTTGTTTCCGCTTTGTGGGCATTATTGTCAAATGCGCCTTCTCTGAATCCTCTCCAAATATGGTCTGATCCATATTATCGCCATGTTACCCAGTTCAGCTTTTATCAAGCATTTCTGTCTACATTACTCAGCGTAGGGTTTGCTATTCCTGTCGCGCACGCACTGTCTTACCGACAATTTCCCGGTAGAAGCTTACTGCTTAAGCTGTTTGCGAGCACGTTGGTGTTACCAGTCTTAGTCGGGGTATTCGGAATATTAGCCATATATGGCAATAGTGGTTTGATTGCCGATTGGCTGAAAGATAATGGGATGTCTTTGCCTTTTTCAATTTATGGTTTGAACGGCATTTTGCTCGCCCATGTGTTTTTTAACCTGCCGTATGCAACGCGGCTACTGCTTCAAGCGTTAGAGAGTATCCCGCCAGAGCAACATAAATTATGTGCCCATTTAGGGATGTCCCGCTGGAATAAGTTTCGTTGGGTAGAATGGCCTCGATTGGCAACGCAGCTCCCTCAAGTGTGTGGTTTGGTCTTTATGCTTTGCTTTACGAGTTTTGCTACTGTTATGGCACTCGGCGGGGGACCGAAATCAACGACGATCGAATTAGCTATCTATCAAGCGATAAAATTCGATTTTGATCTTCAAACGGGTGCGTTGCTAGCCATGTGGCAAATGCTGTTGTGTGGCGTACTCGCCATCAGTGTTCAAAAGCTATCAAAGCCTTTGTCTGTGACTTCGGGAAGCCTGAAACCATTGCCTATGTATTCTGATAGCCGTAAAGCCAAAGCTTGGGACACCATTTGGATAGGTTTAGTGATGATGTTGGTGTTGCCGCCTCTAACGATGGTTGTGTTAAGCGGCCTTAACAGCAAAGTATTTATCGTATTATCGGATGGTCGTTTTTGGAACGCTGTGCTTTCCTCGCTTCAGGTCGCCTTATTAGCCAGTATTTCTGCGTTGCTATTGGGCGCAGCGATTTTGTCGACTAGCCGAGTATGGCGACTCAAAAAACAACATTTTCGTGCCGATAAAATAGAATTGGCGGGTACCATTATCCTCGTCACACCGGGCTTAGTGATCAGTACCGGGTTGTTTTTATTGATCAGAGAAATAGCCGACGTATTTAGCCTAGCATTTTGGATTGTCGTTGCAGTGAACTGTTTAATGGCATTGCCTTACGTTATCAAAACATTGTCGCTCCCTATGTATCAATTGGTTCAACAGTATCAATATCTAACAGCAAGTTTAGGTATTCGAGGGTGGAATCATTTTCGCCTAATGGAGTGGCGAGCACTGCGAAAACCCTTTGCCCATGCTTTCGCTATAAGCTTTATGCTATCTATGGGCGATCTTAGCGCGATTGCTCTGTTTGGTAGCCAAGAGTTTAGGACTCTGCCTTTGTATTTATTTCAATTACTTGGAAGCTACCAAATGGAAGCGGCAGCAGTGGTTTCTTTGTGCCTTTTACTTCTGAGTGTGTTGAGCTTTTCACTTGTTGAAGCCCTATTTAAACAGAGAGTTCCCCATGACCATTCTTAGTTTACAAGATGTGCATTACCGCTATAACGATGAGCTGTTTAGGTTTAACTTAGATGTGAGTGAAGGCGATATCGTTTCATTGATGGGGCCAAGTGGCGCAGGAAAATCTACGTTATTGTCGCTGGTGGCAGGTTTTATTCAGCCACAGTCAGGGCAGATCCTTGTCGCGGGGCAATCGGTTTTAGGGTTACCGCCACACCAGATTCCTTTGTCTATGTTATTCCAAGAAAACAACCTATTTGCTCACTTAACCGTGCGTGAAAACATAGGGTTGGGTATAGAACCTAGCTTAAGGCTTTCTTCAAAACAGAAAGGGCAGGTAGAAGAAGCGGCGGTAATGGTCGGGATCGGTGACTTTTTGGATCGACTTCCAGAGCAGCTTTCTGGCGGACAGAAACAGCGAGTGGCATTGGCGAGATGTTTTGTTCAGCCTCATTCCATTTGGCTTTTGGATGAACCTTTCTCAGCGCTTGACCCTGTCATTCGTGAAGAAATGCTCTCGCTGGTACAAACGTTAGCCAAAGAGAGAAACATTGCCATCGTGATGGTGACGCACCACGTTAGCGATGCGAAATCCATTGCCACTCAATTTGCTTACATGTCAAAAGGGGAGGTGCGTTCGATATTGCCTATAGAGGAGTTAGTTGCAACAAACTCAAACCAAGAAATAGCGGTATTTGTTAAAGCCGGTGAGTAGATCAATACTCTAGGTGATGGTTGTACATGTCGATAAAAGCTTCGGCGTTTGTGAAAAGCGTTGCCACTTCAATGATGACACTTTCTTCTTTAGCTTGAGAAGACAGCGATCCAAATGCAGTGTAGTAGCTCACCTCGTCTACGTTGTTTATACCGACGTTGGTTAATGGAATCAGTTTGTGAGTTTGTAGGATCTCCTTATTGAGGGCGTTAACGTCTTTTACGTTACGTTCTGGGAATAGAATACTTTCTATGACGATCTGATGTTCAGAAATACTTAAGTAGGCAATTAAGCTGTCTTCTTTGTTGTTGATGATTAGCGTTCCTGAATCAATGGAATCAACTTCCCATCCTCTTCTCGTGTCTATTAGTTTCTGCAGTCCGCCTAATGTCCATGACACAATAATAATCCTTTAAAATCAGCTGGTAAGGTCATGGAGTATAGAGAATAAGTGACTTATGGCAACACACGATAATTGTGCCTTGTTGTCAATGAAACCTCTATTGTTACGAATAGTGTCAATATATCTACTTGTTATAGTAAGCGTATTTTTAGGCAAGTTATAAATGTTGCTTTCCAATTTATATTTATATTTTTTTCAGCAGTCATGATTATTGGGATATGCATCACTCTTTATTCTTTTTTTACGAATTCTATGGGGAGGGAATCACGTTTATTTCTAATTAAAATAAGCGTGAAACGTTAGGTTAAAAATCCGTTTATTATAAGTTTAGTGAATAACTTTTTACTCGTTTATCAATTTACTTTTATTCCTGACCATTTGAAACCTTTTCTCTCATTTAATTTATTTTAGGTAACAAAATAAATAATATCCGGATCTTTCTTATCCAATATTTATTAAATTGGGATATTCTTCACGCAAAATGCAACCGGTTGCGCTTTTTTGTTAATCCAGTTTTTGATAGAGTTTTTATAGTTCATTAATTGATCAACTGGAGTGAGTTATGAAAAGGATATTGCTTTGCTGCAGCGCAGGTATGTCTACGAGTATGCTAGTTAAGAAAATGGAAGCAGCCGCAACGGAACAAGGGATTGAATGCAAGATAGATGCGTTGTCTGTCAGTGCATTTGAAGGTGAAATTCAAAACTACGACGTTTGTCTTCTTGGCCCACAAGTGCGTTTCCAGCTGGAGGAAATGAAGAAGGTGACGGATCAGCATGGTATTAACATCGCTGCGATACCTCCTCAAACCTACGGAATGATGAAAGGTGATGAAGTCTTAAAACAAGCACTCTCACTGATTAAGTAAAACGAATTTAATTTAAGCCTTATAAAACCTGATTATATTAATTAATCGGGAAGGGGCTCTTATATCCAAAATATGGGTTTTAATTATGAAGATTTATGAAGCAATGATGAAAGTTGTAGAACAACATATTGCGCCCTTGGCTGCAAAAGTTGGCGCACAACGGCATGTTAGGGCAATGAGAGACGGTTTTATTGTCGCGATGCCTTTTATTATTGTCGGAAGCTTTATTTTAATTTTTGCGTTTCCACCATTTGATCAAGATACCACGAATGGATTCGGGCGTGCTTGGCTTAATTTTGCTTCGACGCATTTCGACACCATTATGATGCCTCACTTTATGTCGATGGCCCTGATGGGATTATTTGTATCCATGGGGGTAGCTTACAGCTTAGCGAAATCGTACGGAATGGATGGCATTACCAGTGCCGCTCTCGCATTAATGAGTTTTTTACTGGTAGCGGCTCCTGCAAAAGAAGGCATGTTATCCATGCAATACCTTGGTGGTACGGGGGTGTTTACTGCCGTACTTTCTGGGTTCTTTGCTGTAGAGCTTTACCGTGTAATGAAGAAATACAACATTACGATCCGGATGCCAGAACAGGTTCCGCCTGCTATTCAACGATCTTTTGAAGTGCTACTGCCAGTATTGGTTGTATTCCTAACGTTGTACCCGCTTAGTATTTGGTTGCAAACACAGCACGACATGTTGCTTCCTCAAGCGATTATGGAAGCGTTCAAACCATTGGTGAGTGCCTCAAATACGCTACCAGCGATTATCGGCGCTTTGCTGTTGTGCCAGCTATTGTGGTTTGCTGGTATTCACGGTGCGGCCATAGTTGTTGGTTTACTTGGCCCTATTTTCCTCACGAACCTTACCGTTAACATTGAAGCATTTGTTGCAGGTGAAGAAGTACCTAACGTCTTTACTCAGCCATTCTGGGATTTCTATATCTTTATTGGCGGCTCTGGCGCAACGTTGGCGTTAGTTGCGTTGATGTCATTCAGCCGCTCCGCTCACCTGAAAAGTTTGGGAAGAATGAGTGCGGTTCCGGGTCTATTCCAAATCAACGAGCCGGTTATTTTTGGTAGCCCAATAGTTATGAACCCAACACTGTTCTTACCGTTTGTTGTTGTGCCAATCATTAATGCAACGATTGCGTATATTGCTGTCCATACCGGTTTTGTTGGAATGGGGGTGGCGACAATGCCATGGACGACGCCAGCCATCATAGGCGCATCTTGGGGAGCGGGCTGGACATTAACACCTGTACTTCTCGTTGCCGTGTTGTTTGTTATCGATATCGTTCTTTATTACCCGTTCTTCAAAATATTTGAGCGCGAGCTTCTTGCCCAAGAAGAGCAGTCTGAAACAACAGAAGAATCAGCAACACCTGCTCGTGGAGAAGGTGTCACCGCTTAACTAATTGTATTTGGAGCCTGGCGACGGCTCGTCAGGCTCTAGAATTTGGAGAGAAAAATGGAACAAGAAGCAGTTGTAATGGACATTATCTGTAATGCAGGTGAAGCCAGAAGTTTATGTTTTGAAGCGCTTGCAAAAGCGAGAGCGGGTGAATTGAGCCACGCCAAATCTTCCCTAAGTCAGGCAAAAGAATGCTTGAACCAAGCACACCTTACTCAAACTCAGCTTATCGAAGCGGATCAAGGTGAGGGGAAAGTGCCGATGACATTAGTCATGGTACATGCCCAAGACCATTTAATGACGACAATATTGGCACATGAAATGGCAACAGAAATGGTTGTACTTCACGAACAGTTGGCAAAAAGGTAGGTAATGATAATGGCTAGAAAGGCTCTGAAACTTGCGATTATTGGTGGGGGGAGTAGCTATACCCCGGAATTGGTAGAAGGCGTTCTCACTCGAATCGATCGTTTGCCTGTGAGAGAAATCCATTTTGTTGATGTTGAAGAAGGGCAAGAGAAACTGGAAATCATCGCTGCACTTTCAAAGCGTATGGTTGAAAAAGTAGGTGCAGACATTGAGATAAAAGCATCATTAGATCGAAGAAGCGCAATTAAAGATGCTGACTTTGTCATGACTCAATTTCGAGTAGGTGGGCTTCAAGCTCGGGCGAATGATGAAAGAATTCCACTGAAATACGATGTTATAGGGCAGGAAACCACTGGACCAGGGGGATTTGCTAAGGCGTTAAGAACTATCCCTGTGATACTGGATATATGTCGAGACATTGAAGAGCTGGCGCCCAACGCTTGGATGTTGAATTTTACAAACCCTGCTGGGTTGGTCACTGAAGCTGTGCAGCGACATACCAACGTAAAAAGCATCGGGCTGTGCAATGTACCTGTCTCCATGAAAATGATGGTCGCAGAAATGATGGATTGTCAGCCAGACGATCTTCAATTGGAATTCGCAGGGTTAAACCACCTTGTTTGGGTTCACCAAGTTTGGCTACATGGCGAAGACATTACCGAAACCGTATTGGAGAAAGTAGGGGATGGTGCCAACTTCAGTATGAAAAATATTTTTGAAGAACCGTGGGATCCCGATTTCTTATATGCCCTAGGTGTAATCCCTTGTCCGTATCATCGCTATTTTTATCAAACAGAAGCGATGTTAGAAGAAGAAAAGCAATCCGCTCAAGAAATTGGCACTCGTGCAGAACAAGTTATGCAAACTGAAAAAGAGCTGTTTGAACTTTATCGTGATGTCAATCTCGCTCATAAACCAGAGCAATTGGAACAACGAGGGGGCGCGTATTATTCTGATGCTTCTCTCAATCTTGTTGATGCGATTCACAATAACTTGAACGCAGTACATGTTGTCAATGTTCGAAATAATGGGACGATTCACACATTGCCGGACGATGCGGTGATTGAATGCAGTGCGGTTGTGGGAAGCTTTGGTGCGAAACCTCTAACTGTCGGTCCGTTTCCAGCTGAAATTCGCGGTTTGATACATCAAGTAAAAGCGTATGAAGAACTTACCGTCGAAGCGGCTGTGTCAGGCAGTTATGAGAAAAGTCTAATGGCATTAGCAAACAACCCACTGGTTCCTGATATTGCGAAAGCAAAAGCGATATTGGATGAAATATTACAAACTAACAAACCGTATCTGCCTCAATTTAAGGAGGCACTTTAGCCCGTATGATGGCAGAAGTAGGAGGACAGCATGCACGTAATATTCAATGCAGATGATTTTGGTTTAACTCATGGAGTAAACCAAGGAATCAAAGACGCTCATTTAAAAGGTGTCGTGAATTCAACAACACTTATGGTCGGAATGAGTGCCGACAAAGAAGCGGTAGAATTGGCAAAAGCGTTACCGAATTTAAAAGTAGGGATTCATCTACGTTTTACTGCAGGAAAGCCATTAACAAATTTGCCAAATCTGTTAGGTGAAGATGAGTGCTTTCCGGTTCAACCCGACTTTTGGTCGCGCAGGGACTTTTGCGCAGATGCGGTGGAATCAGAAGTGCGGGCTCAGCTTCGATATTTCGATGAATTAGGGCTGACATTAAGCCATATTGATAGCCATCATCATGCGCATAGACATCCTCAAATATTGCCTATTGTTGAACGAATCGCTGCTGAACGAGGTGTTCCATTGAGGGAACAGTCTATTGATGGAGTTCGGTATCAATTTACTGACAAGTTTTTTGATGACACCGTTTCAATGGATGCATTACTTTCCTTAATTGCGACCTATAAAGATCGATGTGATGTCCTTGAAGTGATGTGTCACCCAGCAAGGATAGATGAACATCTCGAACAGATATCCAGCTATGTGATTCCAAGAGAAAAAGAACGAACGGTTCTGACCGATCCGCAACTCATATCTTCACTAAAAGGTATGGGAGTAACGGTTTCTGATTACTCTACCCTTACGTTGTTGGTGGAGTCCACCCAGTAAAATAAAGTAGCTGCCACTTTGGAACCCCCTAAACCTTAATTCCAATGTTTGAATCTGGCAGCTTGCTTTTTTCTCAGTTAGATTGAGTCACATTAGGTCAGCAGACCCCAGTATTAAAAGGAAATCGAGAAAGCATGGCGAGAATCAAAGACGTTGCTTTGTTGGCTGGCGTAAACCGTTCTACCGTCTCTAGGATTATTAACGGTGAAGGGAAGTTCAGAGAAGAAACAAAAAGGAAAGTCGAGCAAGCGATGGCAGAGCTTAACTATCGTCCTAGTGCGATAGCACGCTCTTTGGCGACCGCCTCAAGCAACATGACAGGGCTACTTGTCACATTTTACACTGGTGGCTTCTTCGGAGAGATGATGGACCAAGTGCAAAATGAACTGGATAAGCACAAGAAGTTTTTAATCACCGCTCAAGGGCACCACAGCGCAGAAGGCGAGCGAGAAGCGATACAACGCTTTCATGACTTAAGATGTGAAGGATATGTGCTTCACAGTCGCTATATGAGTGATGAAGAGTTGCGAGAGCTCGCTTCCCTACCCACACCATTTGTGTTGCTTGATCGTTTTGTTGAAGGGCTAGAAGACAGGTGCATCACCTTTGATCATGAAAACGCGGCATTTATTGCCACATCACATTTAATCGAAAATGGGCACACATGCATAGGTTGTATTGCTGGACCAAGTGAACGGGTCAGTGCTAAGAAACGATTATCTGGATTTATAAAGGCGATGGATTCTCGAACTATTCCGTGGAGCGATAGTTTGATAGCAGAAGGAGATTACGGGCGTGAAAGCGGCTACTTAGCTGCGAAAAAACTCGTATCTCAAAACCCAGATCTGACGGCTGTATTTTGTACGAGTGAGGAAATGACAAGTGGTGCAATGCAGTATTTTCATGAAAATGAAATTCGAGTACCTCAAGACATTTCTATAGTCAGCTTTGATAGCGTTTACGTTTGCGAAAGCTTTTACCCAACCGTTTCATCTGTTCAATTCCCAATTAGTAAAATGGCGCGCTCTGCCGTAGAAATTCTAACAGCCAAAATTCAGGGGAAAGAAACCAGTGCTGCACAAGAGTTTGAGCCTGAATTGATCCGAAGAAAAAGTGTTTCCTCCCTCCAAGCATAAAGGCTGTGAATAGACGCTTGATTCTAGAAAGAAACGATAAAAGTAGGTAAAGCAATAACACCCCATTCTTAGACTATAGTTAAAACTGCACATTCATTAATTTGGGGAGAATTCAATGGATCAAGCGAACTTATTATCAAGAATAAATGAATTGCCTAAAATTCGAAAAGTCTTACAGGAACTTGTCGAGATGGTGAATCGAGACGAAGTCGACCTGATGGAGCTTTCACAAAAAATTGCCATGGAACAGGTAGTCTCTGCACGTATTTTAAGGTTAGCTAACTCCGTTCACTTTGGACGAAGCAGAACGGTTGCTTCAATCGATGAAGCTGTTATACGTCTAGGGACCGAACCGATCAGAACATTAGTCGTGGTATCAGTATTGACGAGCGCCTTCCCTAAATTTGAAACAATGGATGTGACTGAATATTGGAACAATACATTTGAGGTCGCCACTATCGCGAGTAACATTGCGAAAGAAATTGGTCTAGAACCTAACCAAGTATTCACCGCCGGTATCCTTCACAATATAGGTGAACTAATGATTCATGCGTTAGCGCCAGAAGAAGCAAAAAAAATTCAAGAGCGGGTGAATGAAGGTGAAGATGCAGAAATAGTGCAGCGTGATGTTCTTGGAACTTCAGCCTGTGAGCTAGGTGCTAAACTGGCGACGGCGTGGAAGTTCGCCCCTCAATTGGTGGACTCTATCGCTCACTGCCTCAATCCAGAAAAAGCGGAAGAAGAACCTAAAATTGCGTGGTCTCTGCATTTGGCGAGGCAAATAAATTTCGATTGGGATGATATTGAAGAGGAAGATGAACGGCTCGAATATATTGAGTCAAACCAAGACGCAAAAGTACTGGGTTTATCAACCACTTTTGTACCCACTTTAGAAAATGTTAGAGGGCAAGGAAGGGATCTTGCCGCTCAAATGGTGTAACGAAATGTATTAAAGGGGTTTGGATACCCCTTTTTTTCTTTATAATGTCAACGCTCAATTGGAGAGTATTCGCAAACCCTCCAACTAAACCAAGAGTGTTGAATGTGTAATAACATACTGAATATTATTCATAATGTTACCAAAATCAAACTAAGCGAACGTAATGTAAAGCGCCATTAGAGCTTTTGTTCCTAATAATGTTAGATTTGTCATTCTGCTCAATTCGCAGCGAAAAAAACGTAACTTAGGAATAAATCGATTCAGTGTGGCCAGTATAAAAATTACGGTCGATCGCATTCAGCCAGGTCTTCATGTCAGACTGCCTGTGAATTGGAAAGATCACCCGTTTCTTCTCAATAGCTTTAAGATCAAATCCCAAGACCAAGTGGACATCATTCGTCACTTGGGGATTAAGCACGTCTATATCAATCCACTTCAAAGTGACGCTGAACCATTACCTGCAAATGAAAGCTCAGACAACGTAGAGCAAGAAAGCGAACTTGAGCTAGCTAAGAAAAAAATGTGGGAAGAAAAACAAGCTCGAATTGAAAAGCTAAACGCCTACCGTAGGCGTGTAAGTAAATGCGAGAAAGAATTCGAACGTTCTTTATCACAACTTCGATCTGTGATGAGTAAAATCCGCAATCGACCAGCTGATGCCGTTAATGAAGCCACCATTATGGTGGACGAAATTGTCGACAAACTCTTGGCGGATAACAACGTTACACTGCATCTAATGAGTGGGAAGAGTAAGTTCCAAGATATTTACTTTCATTCTCTGAACGTTGCAGTTATTGCAATGATGATCAGTAAAAGCAAAGGATTCAAAGCCGAGCAAATCAAAGAAATTGCATTTGGCGCCCTGTTCCACGATATGGGTAAAGTGCGAGTGCCATCTGCAATAATCAACAAGAAAACCAAATTGTTGGCTCCGGAAGTGAATTACCTGAAGCTCCACACTAAGTATGGTCTGGAAATAGCAGAAAAAATTGAAGATTTTCCTTCGAGTGCCAAACGCATCATTACACAACACCATGAGTGTACCGATGGTAGTGGCTATCCGGACGGATTAAAGGGCGACCAAATTGATGCGTATGCGCAGATAGTAGCACTTGCTAATGCCTATGATAATTTATGTCACCCAAGAATAGAGGCAGATCAGAAGATTCCATTCAGCGCGCTGTCTCATCTCTATAAGAAATGCAAACATCTATATAATAATGAAAACCTGAATATTCTCATAAAGTTTATGGGAGTGTATCCACCAGGAACCGTCGTCCAGTTGTCTAATGAAATGGTAGGGTTGGTCATTTCTGTTAACGCCCAGAATATTCTCTACCCGAACGTATTACTTTATGATTCTAACGTGCCTCGAAATCAGGCGCCTATCCTTGATCTTGCAGACAGCGATCTGAAAATTGTTTCGGCTATCTTACCGAACAAGCTTCCAGACAAGGTTAGGGAATACTTAAATCCAAGGACTCGGATATCTTATTACTTTGAGAGTGACGCGTGATGTCTTCTCAAAATGGCTACAAAATGGATGTATTGTAGTCACTAGTTTGTCATGTGTTTGACTTCAACCTTAGTTTTAAATGCAGACACTTGGCAAACGAAAGATGCTCTGATTTTATAACCATCTATACAGATGCTTGGGTTCATAGCAACGAGACGTTGTGGAATCCTTTGTACATTGGAGTGTAACTATGCAGTCAACGACACAAACAGCAAAGCCAGAATACCTGCTCATGGCTTTGCGACAAACAATAAAAGATGAAGGCATTACCTACAATACTTTGGCGCAGCAGCTTGGTGTGCCACTTTCATCTTTAAAAAGACATCTTCACAATTCTTCTATTCCTCTAGAAAAGTTACTGACCTACTGTGTGGGCGCTGGTATCAACCTTTCGGAACTTCACCAAGTCGCGCTTAAACTTCAATTCAAGAACGAGAACTTCTTCAATGAGATTCAAGATGACGTATTTTTTGAATTTCCTCAGCTATACGACTTCTACCGTGAACTTCGTCATAGAGAAAATGAGCTGCATCTTATGCAGGAAGAATACGGGCTGGATGACGCGTGTACCTATCTTTATTTGAGAGCGTTAGAAATCCTAGGTCTGATTCAGTTAGGTGAAAGTAACCGTTTCTCTTTTATTGGTCCTTATCATTATCAAATGTCCAGTACTTCAAAGCTGGGTCTGCAATATCTAAAAAGCTTGAAACAGCAGGCGTTGGAAGCCAAAGACGCTGCGAAAGTGATATGTGGGCGAATGTATTTATCAGATGAGCAGCTTGAAGCCATCGAAACTAAGTTAAATGAAGAGATTCTTCGGACGCATAATGAAAACATGGAGCATGGAAGAACCGAGCCCCAACATTTACGTAATATGATGTTCTTCGAAACGAAGTATAAGAAGGTACTTTTTTCTGATGGAATTGGTCCTTTACCTAATGACGTGCTCAATCGGGTCAAAAATATGATCAGTGAAGACGGAAATCTTTGATTTATCCACAGGTAAGTGTGGGTAAATTGTGTGAATAAAGGGGGTAAAATTGGATTCGTATAAAAGTTGTTCATACGGCTCTTTATTTCCAAAAAAATGTCTTTTTAGTATTGCCAACCTCAAATAACTCCCTATAATGCCGCCTCACTGACACGGCAGACGCCACAAGGCTTCAGCGTTAAATGTCAGTTAGGCTTCTAGCTAAAAAATAGATAATTTGTTTCTCCTTTGAAAAAAGGGAAATTAAAAAAGAAAAAGTGTTTGACACTGATAATTATCTCGCTAGAATGACCGCCTCTTCGCAAGGAAGCTTAGCGACTTACGAAGAAAGCTCTTTAACAATATAGACCT
>NZ_PIZL01000068.1:0-3419 GCF_002835515.1 Vibrio sp. vnigr-6D03 | reverse complement strand
GCTACTTAACTGGGCGTTATAACGCAGGAGAGTTATGAGTACACACGACTTATCAAAAATGGGAGTGGCTAGAGTTTCTGTTGAGGAGCTCGAAGGAGTCAATTGTGTGCTTAAGAAAGGGGCATCGGAAGTTGAGATCAATTTCTATCTGTCCGTCGCTCCTAATTTAGTAAGTGTTAACACGCCAGCCTTGCTTAAACTTGATGGTAGTGATTTGTTCATAGAATATATTCCAAATCCTATTACGTTGAAAGAATTGCAATTAAACACTAAAACCTTTGAACAACTAGCAAGTATCCATAGTTCTCAACATGTTCCGTCTCTTCCTGTTAAAAATCACGAATGGACTAATGTAGCTACAGGAAAAACTGTCGATTTATTGTTTCTTTCTAAAAGTGAACATAATGCAATAAAGTCAATTCAGTCGTTATCTCACAGCATATTTGAATACCCAGCGCTAATTTCAGGTGATAGCAATGATGGTAACTGGAGAACTAGAGCGAATGGTGAACTTGTATTATTTGACTGGGAGAGATTTGGTTATGGTAGCCCTGCGATAGATTTAGCACCTTTAGTGAGTGGTTTAGGCACCGTTTCTGAATATGAGTCAATTATTAAAAAATACACCCAACATAGCTCATTACTATCGGAAACTGAGTTAATGAGGCATCTCATAATAGCTAAGTGTTGGATAGTCACAGAGGTTGTTAACATATTAATTGAACGACATAATCCTGACGCTGGAAAATACATAAATTGGTATCGTAAAAATGTCCCCCAGTGGTTAGCATCGGTTGAAAGTGCGTTATAACAAATTGCTCAAGACGGACTGCTAACGCTTGGCACTTTTAGTTCCAATTGGGTTTGTGTTTAAGGTGCGTTGCTTTAGGTTAAGTGTACGTTATCAGCCACTTAGCAAGGCGTTATAGCGCTTTGAAAATTCAAGGTTTGTAAGGTTCTCGAAAGTTGCTGGCTTCAGTGTTTTTGAATGCGATTTATCAACTAGAACCAAGGTGTAAAAGTTGTCGCAAGCCAAGTCGCTGTATGCCTTTTAATCCAATTTGGTTCACCAAGTTCTGAAGCTTGGCTTTCGGTTCATTCTTCTAAATTCTCGACTGAATCTGCGTTTTGGATTTTGTGGTCTGGTTGCAGTAGGTTTTGTTGGTTAAGATAGCCGCCATTGAATGCAAGCTAAGTGCTTCAATGCCAAGTTAGTTTGTTACTTGTTGCTCTACAACAAACGCTTCAAGCGGACTGCCAACGCGTGGCACTTTTGGTTTGCAGAAATTATTGTGTTTAAGGCGCAATGCGGTAGCCGTTGTATTGCATTGGCAGCCACTTAAGCGGGTGTTATGAAGCTACTGTTTAACGTGGTTTTAAAGGTAGGGCGGTTCATCAAAGGCTGCTAGTTCACAACGTAAACTCGGCTAGATATCTTGCTTAAAATCTGTAGTTTCTTTGTTGGTTGCCTATTTGAAATCATCAAAAGGGGTAATATGCCAAGTGACACTGTGCCTCTCAGTAGGTTCGAGCTATGGCAATTACTTTCACCGTAAGTCCATCGTACGGCTCTTCTTTGTTACCTTACTTTTCGCATGCTCTGAAAGTGATTTTTCGGTAATATTTGTGGGTCAGCAGCCGGCGCTTATTTCAGAGGCTAGGATGTTGGCTTTGAGTTTAGTGGCACGGTTTAGCGCCTTTTCATAACAAATTGCTCAAATGGACTTCTAACGTTTGGCAGTTTTGGTTCCAAGTGGTTTTGTGATTAAGGTGCGTTGCTTTAGGTTAGGTGTGCGTTATCAGCCACTTAGCAAGGCGTTAGGCTATAGAGGAGGCGATGGTGACTTGCATAATATGTTTGGGTGAAAATGAAATTACAGATAAAAACCCGCTTACAGACGAGCACATTATTCCTGAATTTATCGGTGGGAATTTAGTTCTAAAAAATGTTTGTAAGATTTGTAACTCATCTCTAGGGGATGGATTTGAAGGTCGTTTGGCAAATAGTTTTTATTTCAAACTAGCTAGGCAGGTAAATGATATAAAAGGTAAGCAAAAAACAGCACCTAATGCATTAACTGGTATATATGAACATGAAACATTGGGAAAAGTTCGTGTAAATGATAAGAACAATGTAGTTATATTTCCAGAGTCAGAGATTACAGATTCTGATGGATACTTGAGTGTTAAGCTTAAAATAGATAAATCAGATTTGAGTAAGGGAAAAAAAGAACTCTCCAAGAAACTTCAAAGGTATTTCAAGTCAAAAGGTAAAACTATAACGAAAACAAAGCTAGCCCTGCTAGTCGATCGGTTTTGGGAAAATGCTTCTATAACTAATGAGGTTATTGAAACTCCAAGAGTAAAAGGAAAGTTTTCTTGGAATTACCACGATCATTCGTTACTACATATGAAAGTAGCCTACGAATTGTTGGTGTATCATTTGGGGAATGAGTACATTAAAGACCCCATCGCAAATTCGATTCGCATCAGTATTAAGAACCAAGAAGTTGACAAAGAAGTTAGTTTCACTTTTCTTGATGACTTTGAACTTAGTCAGTTTATTGATGATCAAAATCATTGGGTTTATATCAATAGGGTGTATTGTGTGGTTAGTATATTCGGTTGTGCTTCATCTATGATCTTTGCTGAACCGGGTTCTGATTTCTCTATAAAAGAGGACTGTCTATACAAATTTGATGTTAGAACAGGCAAGTATACTAAGAAATCTCTGTTCGAGCACTTAAATAGCCTAACAAACGCTTCAAGCTGACTGCCAACGCGTGGCATTTTCAGTTTGCAGCAATTTCAGTGTTTAAGGTGTTATACAGTGACTTTTGTAGTGCGTTGTCAGCAGCTTAAGCGGGCGTTATAGCGCTTTGATAATTTAAGGGTTGTCAGGTTCTCGAAAGTTGCTGGCTTCAGTGTTTTTGAGTTTGACCCCTTAACCGGAATCAAGGTGGAAAATTCTCGCAAGCCAAGTCGTTGTAAGTTTCAAAATTATTCAGCTTCATCAGATTTTGAAGTTTGGTTTCCGGCTAGCTTTCCTAAATTCTCGACTGAATCGGTGTTTTGGGCTTTGTGGTCTGGTTGCAGAAAGTTTTGTTGGCTAAGATGCTGTTCATTGAATGCAAGCTAAGTGCTTCATTGCCAAGCGAGTTTTTTGTTTGTATCGCTCTAACAAACAGTTCAAGCAGACCAAAAACGCGTGGCATTTTTAGTTTGCGTTGAGTTTTGTGTTTAGGGTAGTTTGCAGAAACCGCATTTGTACGTTTTTGGCTACTTAACTGGGCGTTATAGCGCTTTGATAATTCAAGGTTTGTAAGGAATTCGAAAGTTGCTGGCTTCAGTATTTTTGAGTTCGATTCCTCAACCATATCCAAGGTGGAAAACTCTCGCAAGCCAAGTCGTTGTAGGTT
>NZ_PIZL01000067.1:0-16861 GCF_002835515.1 Vibrio sp. vnigr-6D03 | reverse complement strand
GCAAGCAACGACTGAGTCTGCATCAAACACAGATGAGACGGAGCAAGCTTCCACTCAGTTAGAATCTGCCAATAACACTGAACAAGCGACAACCGAATCTGAAGAATCAACCAACACTGACACTGCATCAGAAACAACCAACACTGACACTGCATCAGAAACAACCAGTTCTGAAGAATCTATTCTTGCATATGACGACAAAAGCACGCTGTACAATTTATCGCTGAAATCTGAGATGAGTAGTATTCCAGAAAATCAGTCGACACAGCTATATCCACGTGGATCTTATGGCGACGGATCGAGTTCGTCTCTCATTGACAAACCGTTAACGTGGCATATAGGCAATAACGATGTGGTAAGCATAAATGAATCTGGTGTGCTAATTGGAAAAGAAAGGGGAACTACAACGATCTGGTTTACAATCGATGGGCTGACCAGCAATGGCATAACAATCACGGTAACAACTGGGCTTCTCCCATGTGGAGGAGACGTGAATGATACCGATAGGTACAATGCCGCAGGGTATTGCCTTAAAGTCATTGAAGGTGACTCAGGTGATGCTGAAAATAAATTATTTACCGCAACGCCAAGTATAGAGGTGATGAAGCAACTTGGTTATAAGCTGGATGACTCCCGCTACAACTACGGCAATACTTATGGTGCAACTTACAAAGAAACTCGTATAGAAGGAGAGTTTGCTCGCTTTCGATATGATGGTTGGGGTTGGGAAGACGATCCGAACAGCTCTGACTACGGCCGAGATGGTCAACTAGACCGATACTGTAGTGCCCTAACAGACCTCAAATTTATGGGACGCACCAATTGGAAGCGACCGACAAGATACGAACTGTACAGCTTAGTTTTCTTTTTAGGTGATCTAACAGCGAACTATGGCTGGCCTGGTTTTTACGAGTATTGGAGTAATCACCCAACTGAAGACAATAGATTTTACTCTGTAGACTTAGTGAACAACATTACTAAATCTCATTCAGCAGGATTAAAAAACTATGCGTCTTGTGTATCTTACAATGACTAGTGCGAGGTTTCTCTAAGAGAACCATCTTGGGCAACTAGAATTCATCAATGAAAAAGCCAGCAGAATAACTGCTGGCTTTTTCATCTAAAATGCATTTTCAAAGCTCTTATTTTTGCAACAAAAATAGGTCAGAGATTGTGCTTTGATTTGAAAGGATTTTGATAGCAAAAAGCCGCTTATAAAAAGCGGCTTTTCTAATGGGCGGAGACCCCAGCCACATCCCGGCACACACGTCGCCTGCTGCGGCTGCTCCCTTCCGGGCCTGACCGAGTTCACAAGTTAGTGTTGCGGGAGGACCAGGGCCTCCATAGATTCTGTGGTGCCCAAGGGTATCCCCGAAGGCAGGATGGATTATTCAGTATCCGCCCCCCGATTGCAACCCTCTCTATTAATTATTAGCACATTCTTGTTCTGAATGACGAAAGATTACGCAAAGTGAGCAATTTCTGTATGTTACGAATCGGTATCGACGAAGGTCGGCTCCCCTTTTCGCTTGGATTGATACATGGCTTCATCGGCTCGAATTAAAATCTCTCGTAACGTGAATTCTTTTTGGCGAGGTTCAAACACACCAACAGATACAGAAACCGATAAGTCTCTATCTCTTTCAGCCAAATAAAATGAAAACAGCTTGAGGTTTTTGAGGACTTTGGTTTTATCTTGCAGTGGCTTGGAGCATATGAGAATGAACTCATCCCCGCCAATTCGATACCAATTTCCATTCCAGTTTCTCCGTATAATGGACGCGTAGGTCTGGATAACTCTGTCTCCTACGTCGTGCCCAAACTGATCGTTAATTTGCTTAAAATCGTTGATATCGAGATAAATCACAGTTTGCCATGGCTTGATGCCTCGACTGTATTTGAGGTTAAGGGCTCGGCGGTTTTCCAGTTTGGTTAAGCTGTCTGTATTTGCTTGGCGATACAGTAGGTAAGCAACGAGTAATACAAAGGCAATAGCGATCATGAACAGGCGCTTCGTTTTATTGGCGAGATCCTGTTCCCTCTCTAACGTGTTGCGCCAATCCGGTTGCTTGTCATAAGTGCTATTAATGCTCGCTGTATCTAACATGCGAATGGCTCGTGAAAATAATGCTGCCAGCACCTCTCCTTGAGTTGTTTTAGGGAAACCCAGCGCTATTTCCGAACTGTGGAAACTTTCAATGCTGTAATCCTGAGTAATGGGTAATAATTCCTGCTCTTTCAATAAGATATTAAGCGTTGCTTTATCTACGGCAATGTAATCGATCTCATCATTGACCAATGCATTCACAAGTTCTTCTTGGCTCGAGTACCGGATAAAGGTTTTTTGTGGCAGCAATTGGCTAAGTAACTCATCGAAGAAGTCGTCTCTCACCACTCCAATACGTTCCGTAATCAGTTCCGAAACGTGGTGATAAACATCGGGCTTGAAACCAAGGCGCTTTACAATGATGGCTTCTGGGAAATAGTGAGGAACACTGAAATAAGCAATATTTTTACGCTGCTCCGAGATAGTTAACGGCGCTAGAATATCGATTTTTTTGTCTATCAAGTCGCCATACATGCTTTCCCAGCTTTCATCATGTGTACTGACGATTTCACACGTAAATGTGAGTAGGTGACACGCTTGTTTTACCGTATCGGCACTGATGCCGCGCACTAAGCCTTCGTCGTTGTATTCGACATATGGATAGGCATTTTCTAACTTCACTCGAAATGTTTGATGAGATCTCAGCCCGAGCACTAACATGTCTCGTCTAAGGGCATCTCTGCGAATGTCAAACTGGTATTGGCTTATATGACTACGAAGCTTTTTTTGCATGGATTCAGAATGCACAAAATCGACAATGCGGTGGAGCTCTTCTTTATTCTGACCTTTAGGCGAGATGATAGAGACGGGTTTTATAGAGATTTGATCGTTAAGTAATTGTGCGTCTAATCCAATCGTCAGCATTGCTTTAAGCTGATTTATCGCATCCACGACTCCATTGACTTCCCCAGAAAGTAAAAGGTTCTTGGCTTCTTCATAGCCGTTATATTCGATAAGTTTGATGTTTGGGAAGTTATCAGAAATAAGATCGGCGTAGATGGTGTTCTTAGGTACACCGATAATTTCAGCTTCGCTAAGGCTTACCCCTGATGGGCTAAATAAATAGGTGTATTCAATGTTGGTTGGCGCTGAAAACTCGAAAAGTGCATCTCTCTCATCAGTGTGAGTGACGTTTGCAGCAAAGTCACTCTCACCTCTCGCAACGGAGCCAAGAACGGATTCAAAATCTGGCATGTCTTTATACACGACCTCGACAGAGAACTCTTCGGATACCATATCAAACAAAAAATGGGTTACGACATCATCCGCTTCAGTTGCGACAACATATTGAGATTTTTGCCCATAAACCACTTTTATTCCCACAAGTTGTAGTGCCAATAAGGCGCTCAACAGGGCTGCAATTTTTTTCACTTATCGCTCTCTGTGCCGTAAAACACATCTATCTTTCACATTAATGTAACAAAGAAAAGAGCTACTAAGATAAACACAGAACAACACCTCATTAATGTGAGGCTAGTTCAAAAAGTGACTTATTGATAAACATATGCACTAAATTTGAGCTACGGGCTAAAGCATTTTAAGAATCATCGTGTTCATCCGCTGATCTCAGCACGTAATCTGTCGCCCATGCCGTTCCTAAAAAGAATATCCACACCACAAATACTGGGTTGGGGATTTCGACGGCTTTAGATGCGACAATGGCGGCAAACCCTACTGTAGGCAACGTCCAACAAAGTAATTTGTTCCAGTTAAATTTGGACAGTTTGGGCAGAGTTTCGGCAGATGCGATAATACCAACGATACACAAAGCTATAAGCGCGGCATGGGTCCACCCAGCTAGCCACAGCGCTAATATAAGTGAAAGTGTCCACCAGCTGTGCTGAGAAGAGCTTTTCCAATGCCGAGCGGCAAACCAAGTCGCTATGACCGATAGCGTTTGAATTAGAGTTATTCCCCACTCGCCGGGAATTTTACCTTCTGCCTGAGTCACCATTATGCCAACTTGCATAACGACTATGGTCGCCGCCGTTGTAATGAGAACATATATGCTACTGCGCCTTGAGAAAGTCACCATCAGTAGCGGGAATAAGATCCAAACACTCAAAGACATAGCGATGGGTTGCAATGGCAATGTAAAACCATACACTGCCAAAGACGCTAAAAGAATCAGTCCCGCAATGCCGCCTTGCGGCAGAATCCACAATGCGGGTATAACCAAAGCCAAA
Organism: Vibrio sp. vnigr-6D03; assembly: GCF_002835515.1. Classification (NCBI taxonomy): domain Bacteria; kingdom Pseudomonadati; phylum Pseudomonadota; class Gammaproteobacteria; order Vibrionales; family Vibrionaceae; genus Vibrio; species Vibrio sp. vnigr-6D03. Next base: position 12,568 of record NZ_PIZL01000067.1, on the reverse strand, counting down.
ACAGGAATATCACCACCACTCAAACTCAACGCCCTTGCGCAAACAATCGCAAGTAATGTGGTAACAACGAACTGGAGCAACGAAAACACCATAGCTCTCTCCTTATATTCCGTGGACGAACTAGGACAATCTCAGTATGGATCAATTTTTAAGCCAAATCTTTGCAGTAATTCACCAAATTCCATATGGTAATGTGTCCACCTATGGACAAGTCGCAAAACTAGCGGGATATCCTGGCTACGCAAGACATGTAGGGAAAGCTCTTGGAAACCTACCTAAAAACAGCAAATTACCCTGGCATCGAGTGATTAATAGTCGTGGCGAGATCTCGTTAAAAGGGTCGAGCTTCGACAGACAGAAAGGCAAACTTGAAGAAGAAGGCGTGGTGGTAAATTTGGCGGGGAAAATTCGCTTAAAAGATTATCAATGGGAGCTGTAACGCTCACTTCATTTCTCTGAGTATGAATTGAAAATTGAGCATTCAGTAGTAATGACAACTGAATGCTCAAAAAATCTGACCACTCGCCCTTCACCTCTAGCCGTTTCTTTGTAGAAAAAGGATGAAAAGAAGCAACGAATAACCAGTATTTCCGTTAGCGTTAGCGCGCATTCACCAACATAAGATCCAATTTATGCGTTTGATTAACATCGGTAATAACTGGGAAAACGGTGTCGGTGATAAAGATCAACTCACCATCCACTTCAATGCGAGCGCTAACACTGTATGTATGCTGAGGCAGGATATTCGCTTTGTTATAGTCTAACTTGAAGTAGAACGGCACCTGATTTCCGTTAGCTTCAAACTCTTGCTTGGCAAGAAGCACAGACGGGGCATCGGCAAGTGAAATATCTTGTAGTGATACCGACACCTGCGCGTTGTCGGGTAAAGCTATACGTTCACGGTAGTAGATTGAGCCTTCAACAAATGCCATTTCTACAGGTTTAACTTCAACGGTAGCGGAAGACTCTTCAGCGTTTTGACAACCAACCAGACCAATGCCAGCAGTGGCAGTCATTACGAGTACCAATAGTTTCTTCATCACTTTTATTCCGAGTTAATGGATGTGGTGCGAGTATATCGCCCAAACTTGTTTTTTGTCGTTATCCAAGGTATTTAATTGACATAACTTTGACGGAGGTACGATGAGTAAACCATTAAATGAGCTGCTTGATTTGTTGCAGTTAGAACAGCTAGAAAAGGAACTCTTCCGTGGGCAAAGTGAAAATCTTGGATTGCCACAAGTGTATGGTGGACAAGTTATTGGGCAAGCACTTTCAGCGTCTCGCTATACGGTAGATAGTGATAGAACTGTGCATTCGTTCCACAGCTATTTTTTATTTCCGGGTGATCCTGAAAAATCCATTATTTATGATGTTGAAAACCTGCGAGATGGTCGCAGCTTTAGCACGCGACGAGTGAAAGCGATTCAAAATGGACGTCCGATCTTTTACTTAACGGCGTCTTACCACGGTGATGAACCTGGATTTGAACATCAAAATACGATGCCAGACATTCCAGGGCCAGAAAACTATGCCTCAGAGTCTGTACTCGCGAACCAAATTGCTGATTTCTTACCCGAGAAAATCAAGCGCGCATTTTGTGGCGAAAAGCCCATTGAAGTGCGCCCAGTGACTGTGGTTAATCCACTAAAACCCCAAAAGACCGACCCGACACAATACCTTTGGATTAAAGCCAATGGTGAAGTACCTGATAACCAATTGATTCATCAATACCTGTTAGCGTATGCGTCCGATTGGGGCTTCTTGGTAACGGCTTTACATCCACATGAAGTGTCTCTAATGACGCCAAAATTTCAAGTAGCGACAATCGATCACTCTATGTGGTTTCATCGCCCATTCAAAATGGATGAATGGTTGCTGTATTCCATAGACAGCCCTACTGCAAGTAATACACGCGGTCTCGTACGTGGGGAAATATACAATCAGCAAGGCGCATTAGTTGCCTCTGCCGTTCAAGAAGGTGTAATGCGGTTTGTGAAATAGCCTTCGCATTACTGTAAAACCATCACGATAGATCAACAGATCTTTACGCAAAAAAACGGCAGCGAATTTCGCTGCCGTTTTTCTATTCATCGCCATGATTGAGCAAGATTCGGGTAAATACAGCTCGTCTAATGTGTATGAACATCACCATCATGGCTATGCGCTCTCATCAATCCAGACATTGAGAACGAGCTGTCTACCGTTCCTTTGAAGCAATTAACAACCCATGGGTAACTGTCCGTTATGTAGTAACCGTATTGTCCGTTCACCGTCATGCCATTACATTCATCTAAATCCCCAAGACCATTTACGTATTCGTAATCTCCGCGAAACTGACCATCATAATTCGAACTCGCAACAACACCTTGCCCAACGACAGGCGTCGAGTACCCTGATACGGTCTGACGAGTGCCAGATTTCAATCGGTAGCTTGGTGTCGCTTTTCTCACAGTGCCACTATCATCAAAACAGCTACCATAAATCGGAAAACCATCTGCTGCAAACCCAACAACGGGTGACGCGCTCCCACCCACGCAATTTTGAATGAATAATGCGACAGGGTTTCCGTGGTAATGATATTTCCCCGTTGGCTGGACATGAGCATTGTGCTGATCGGTGCCAAATCCATTCAAACTCGACATAGGATCATAACGCCATGGATTATTAATTTGGCTCTGACCGCATCCTATTTTCTCCTGCCCTAAGGGTTCACTACCTACCCCGTAACACGCTGCGGCTAACATATCGACATTGACGCCATTTAGAAATACCCCTTCCGATACCGCCATACTTAAAGCCGTATTAGACCCAGCCAATACCGGATTCGCTGTAATCTCATAATCTGAATCTTGTTCACTTACATTGGTCGCGAAGGATGCCGTTTGATCATTAAAGTCGTGATTTGGGATATGGTTACTTTCTATCACGCATTTGTTTCCTGCTGAAGATATGCTCACGGCACCACTGAATGAAATAGAGCGTTGAATATCGGTAACGCTTGACGTGAGAGAACCGAGGTAATCAAGGCAATCACCAGAAAGGGAAGTAAAAGTGTAATTGGTGATATAACCGTTTTGAGGAAGACCTGTTGAGCTGTTTTTGATAGTAGAAGGCGACGAAGAATCCGTTTCAGTCGTTCCAGCGTTGCATCCTGCTAATATCATGATTGTGAGCGTTATGTAGAGTGCTTTCATGTTATCTCCTGTCTAAACTGTTCGCTTATCAATCAGTTTAGACAGGGTAATAACGATTACTAAGGACTTTACGGAGCTTTACATGGATTGACGAAGATTGACTTAAACAGGCAGCGCCGTTGTGTATTTTAATGTCTCCATTGCAAAAGTAGAGGTTACGTTAGTAATCCCATCCACACTATTGACGAGCTGTTTATAGAAGTCATCGAATGATTTCATGTCTTGTACTAATACACGCATCATGTAGTCGTATTCTCCCGCCATCCGATAAAACTCCATTACCTCCGGAAACTCAGAAGCCGTTTCTACAAACGTGGTATACCATTCATGGGAGTGGTCACTGGTTTTCACCATGACAAAGGCGGTAAAACACAACCCTAGTTTTTCAGGGTTCAATAACGCCACGCGTTTGTCTATAAACCCTTCTTCTTCGAGTCTTTTAAGCCGCTTCCAGCAAGGAGTAGTTGTGAGATGGACTTGCTCTGCCAGCTCATTCAAAGACAAAGTGCTGTCCTTTTGCAATAGGATAAGAAGCTCTCTGTCTATTCTATCCAGTGATGGTTTACTCATAAAAAATTCAAATGTAGAAATAAATTCCCTTAATTAGGCCACAATGTATAAAAACAATAAACATTTTCTTACATTTCGAGCGTACTCTATATATCCAATAAAAATCTGAAGTAACATAGTTTTTGAATTTGGTTTGCTTCTAAAGCGATATTTTTAAAAAACGTCGCTTTCCGAGATACAGAGCTATCGGTTGAGCCAAGTGACTGGCGAGTGTCGCAACCATTTAATTACAACAAACGTGGAAAGTCGTAAACAAGGAGCTGTTTGCAATGAGTATTGACCATGACTGGACCAATAATGCAATCCGAAAAATAGAGGCCGATTTCCAAAGAAGTGCCGATACACACCTCATTAAACTCAATTTGCCTTACATCGAAGGCATTGATATTTACTTGAAGGACGAAAGTACCCACCCCACTGGCTCGCTTAAGCATCGGCTAGCAAGATCGCTGTTTTTGTACGCAATTTGTAATGGTTGGATTGGTCCTGATACTCCGGTCATTGAATCTTCTTCAGGAAGTACAGCGGTAAGTGAAGCCTATTTTGCTCGTTTACTCGGATTGCGCTTCATCGCGGTTGTACCCAAGAAAACGGCTCGCTCAAAGATAGAACAGATCGAGTTTTATGGCGGAGAAGCTCACTTTGTCGACCGTACAGATGAAATCTATTCAGAATCACGAAGATTGGCGGAAGAGCTAAACGGTCATTATATGGATCAGTTTACTTACGCTGAAAGAGCAACTGATTGGCGTGGGAACAATAACATTGCCAACAGTATATTCGAGCAAATGGCGCAAGAAGATCATCCCATACCAACTTGGGTAGTGATGAGCGCGGGAACGGGAGGCACGTCTGCGACAATTGGTCGGTTTATTCGCTACCAAAAGCACCCGACCAAACTGTGTGTTGTAGACCCAGAAAATTCTGTTTTTCACGCCTATTATCGTACTGGCGATCGTGCAATCACCCTGAATATGGGCAGCCGAATTGAAGGCATAGGTCGGCCACGTGTTGAACCAAGCTTTATTCCCGGCGTTATTGACGAAATGCGTACTATCCCAGATGCCGCCAGCGTCGCGACGGCACATTGGTTAGAGAGAAAACTCGGCAGAAAAGTGGGCGCATCAACAGGAACAAATCTGTATTGCGTACTTCAAATAGCGATCGAAATGCACGCTAAGGGAGAAACAGGATCTTTAGTCACCCTGCTATGCGATAGTGGTGAACGATACTTGGATACTTACTACAACTCGGATTGGCTTAACATCCATATTGGAGATCTGTCACCCTACCTTGATGAGCTAGAGCAAAAGTTTGGACACTAGGGTCTGTTGACTCTTCCTACATTTGAAACTAAAAAAGCGCCGAACGGCGCTTTTTCTTACTCACTATTTTTTTGATCGCGCTTCAAATGCCGCTAACTGTTCTGGAGTAGCTGGCAACTGGTGATTTTCTTTCCACTCGCCATAAGTCATTCCATAAACGCGTTCTCTCGCATCATCTATCGACAATTCCAACCCTTGGTCATCAGCTTCTGCTTTATACCATTTGCTAAAGCAATTACGGCAGAACCCCGCCAGAATCATCAGATCGATATTTTGAACGTCTTTATTATTGTCCAAGTGACTAAGTAGACGACGGAACACTGCTGCATCTAGCTTATCTTGCTCTTCTTGGCTTAAGTTCTTGTAATTAAAATCGTCCATTTCCTATTCCTTAACTGTGTTTAAATTCATCTTAGATAAAAATTCTTTCCTCACGATGCCCTACATGAATTGTACATATAACGCTAAAAGGAAGCGAACAGCTCTAGAAAGTACAAATCATATCGTTAGATGACCTTCTTTAACATACTCCAAGATACAACACGCCATTCTTATTACAATTTCTTTAAGAAGTTCAACTTTCAATGGAAGCAATATCAATTCCTATCATATGAAAACGATTTCATTTTATGAATTTGGGATCTTATACCACGCCTAAATAATTTATAAATTGAAAGATTTTTATATTCACTTTATAAATTATAGGTAACGAGATAAAAATACGCTCGTTACGTTTCCAACCAATAACGCGTTTAGGTCTTTTTATCGCCCAAAAGGGCACTAATTTAACTATCCATAGGTTCCAATCATGAAAAATAAAATAAGGCGTAGTCAGATACCCTTTTTCAATAAGACAGTATTAAGCACCGCTATTACAGGTACACTTTTATTGGTTAGCTACTCATCAAACGCACAAATTATAAGTAGCAATCTTATTCCTACTCCGACTCAAGTTATTGACTTAAACCAACCAACTAGAACTATTTGTGACAAGTTCAATCAGAATATATCTGATATTAGTTTTCAACTTAGTCAGAAAGACTTACCGATGTTAGAAAAAGAAAACAAATGTATGCATCTAGCGTTAAGTAAAGGGCAAATTGAAAAAACTCACGTATTTAAATACGATATTAATAACCAATTCGACAGTATGTATAGGGAAGTGAGTGAAACTGTTGATATTACCAATGAAGTTGACCTCGTTATAATATCAACGAAGAATAGTACTTATTATGCGATGTACTCTGATGCTAATGCGCTTTTAACAAAGCAAGTTTTTGGGATACGTAATTGTACTGGAGATCGACCTGGGTCTCACTGTTTTGACCCAACTGGTCGGCACTATGTTGAAAACACATTTTCAAACCTTACAGCCAGTTATAATGCTTGGAGTGCAGGTGGTCTCAATAACGTTTTTAACGATGTTGAAACTGAACTCTCAGTGAGAAATGTTCCAGGTATTAGCGCACTCTGGCGCAAAATAGATGCTAACCCTAAGTCATCTCGACGAGACGGTGATTTAAATTTGAGCCGTTCGCTTTCTGTTGGATTTGAGCTTTCAGGAAGTAAAGCAGATGGCGCAACAATTAGCGCCAGTGTTTCGCACGAAAGTGGCACGTCTTATGATGCGAAGATCATGAATGTTCATCAATTTGAGCTATCAAGTGATCTTGGTTCCCGGTCTACATTTAAAATCAACCCAGCTGCCGTTGGAGCTCTGTGGGCATTTAATTCTAATGTGGAATCTGGTCCAAACGGTAAAAACGGAGTGCAAGCCGCAGATGAGCACTTAGGTGAAAGTTCGTGGAGAAATTTAGACTTTAGTTCAAACGTCGTGTGGGAAGAAACGAATAATAAAGCGAACTGTGCTGCACAAAATCGTTCAGATACCTTCGAGCATAAATTCAAACTATTCCGAGGTCAGTATGACATCGACGGAACAGGCTCTTACACAATTATGCCATCTAACGTTAGAAAATATCCAATAGGAACTGGTTACGAGACACTTTCCGTAACTGTCAATACACAATGTGTGTACAGTGAAGCTACGGATTCATACTACCGAAATGTAGTACCTGGAATGCTAAATGGTTAATGGGGAATATATTATGAATAAAATAAAACTATTGGCATTATCGGTGTCGGTAATGCTTACGACTCAAGCTAATGCAAACACAATTCAATTAAAAGTTGAAGATTTGACTGCGTCACATAAATCCGTCGTATCCGAAATTAAAGAAATGTCGGGGTCGCTCGTTAATAAACAAACTGGCGATCAGGCATTATACTCAAACTCCGAACGAAGTATTGTTATATTGGATTCAGACAATATCGTAAACAACAACTCTGGTTTAAATAAATCCATGTTTGATGGTGTACAATCTATTATTATAGTTGGCGAAAGAGAAAACAATAATATTGTTTCTCAAGAACTTCTCGGATATGGAGTTTCTGATGATTACTTGGTTATTACAGGTGTCGACAACCCGGAAAGCAGAAACGTGATTCATTTCGACAATGAAGGAAACTCGAGTAATACTGACGTTGCTAGAGCGCTGATCAAAGCCGCGATGTAATCGCATTTTAAACAACAAAAGGCAGAAAATAATTCCTGCCTTTTGTTATATTTTTTATTTAAGCTCGATATCTCCATGTGATGTTCGAGCTTTAATATCTTTTTCTAGTGCTTTCTTCAACTGCGATTCTACATAGCCAGGTGAATGTGTACGAGCAGAGATCAATCGATACATCGCTGGAATCACAAACAGAGTAACCAATGTGGCAAACGCCATTCCAAAGAAAATTACCGTACCCACAGCCACTCGGCTTTCGTAGCCTGCTCCACTCGACAATATTAACGGGATAGAGCCAGAAAGCGTGGTGAAGGCTGTCATTAGAATCGGGCGTAAACGCCTAGCTGCGGCATCGACTATCGCCTGCTCAAACTCAACACCTTTGTCTCTAAGTTGATTGGCAAATTCAACAATCAATATCCCATTTTTGGTTACCATTCCTATCAACATAATCATGCCAATTTGGCTGTAAATATTGAGCCCTTGGTCCATAAAGAATAGCCCTAAAAACCCACCAAGAACGCCCATTGGAACAGTAAACATGACAACGAGTGGGTTAATAAAACTCTCAAACTGTGCAGCCAACACCAGATAAGCGACCAATAATGCCAAAGCAAAGACGATCAATACACTGGCTTGGTTTTCCTTGAATTCTTTCGACTCCCCAGAATACGCCACGCTGATATCACTCGGTAAGTTATCAATAGCGAGATTATCCAAATGCTCCAACGCTTCACCTAACGTTATCCCATCGTTAAGATTCGCACTGATAGTGATGGATTTTTGTTTATTGGTATGTGATAAACGAATGGAGGAGCCGACTTCTTCTATCTTAGTGACAGCGTCTAAAGTCACCAGATCGCCGCTTCGTGTTCGCATGTAAATTTGGCTAAGATCCATCGCACTGTTGAAGTGGTTTTCATCGCCACGGAGATAAACATCGTACTCTTCCCCACGCTCGATAAACGTGGTTTCTGTTTTGCCACCCAGCATCACCTCCAGCGTATTAGAGACGTCCGTTACTTTGATACCTAATTCTGCTGCGCGCTGCTTATCGACACTCACAACCAATTCAGGCGTTTTTTCTGAGTAGTCTATTTCTGCTCCATTCATAAATGGGCTATCGTTGGCTTTGTCTTTTATTAGGTTCGCCCACTTTTGCAGTTCCTGGTAATCCAAGCCTCCAAGTACAAACTGAACTGGCTCACTTGATCCGCCCCTAAAGCCGGGCATCATTGGGAACACCCTAGCATCAGGAATATCTCCTAACGCTTTGCGAACCATTCCCAAAGCTTCCTGAGCCGTTTTGTCTCTAGTTTGCCAATCTTCTAAGATCATGATGACAAAACCAGTTTGGTCCCCCGCCCTGCCACCAAAAGCAGGCGATTGAACACTAAAAGATTTCAATACGCCTTGCCCTAGCAGCGGAAGCAAGCGTTGCTCCACAATGTCGATATTGGCATTCATTCGGTTATAACTGGTGCCATCCGCACCACGTACAAACGCAAATAGAACGCCTCTGTCTTCTTTTGGTGCCAATTGTGAAGGCACTTGCTCCATCAAATAAACGCTCCCCCCTATACACCCAAGAATAATTATGGGTGCAATCACTCGCCAAGCCATCGCCTTAGACAACGCTCGTCTGTAAATACGTTCTAACTTGCCAAACATCGAATCAATGAACCGATTGAATCGGTTAGGCTTAACGTTGGCTTTGAGGATCTTACTGCCTAATACGGGCGTTAATGTAAGGGCAATCAAAGAGGAAAAAATGACGGACATTGCGAGTAAAACCGAAAACTCGGTGAACAATAAGCCAACCATTCCTTCCATAAATGAGATAGGCAAAAATACCATCACCAAAACTAGAGTGGTCGCGACAACAGCAAAGCCAACTTCTCTTGTGCCTTTATACGCCGCAAGTAACGGCGACTCTCCACGCTCAATATGGTGATAAATGTTTTCGACGACAACAATCGCATCATCCACAACCAAACCAATCGACAAGATCAATGCCATCAATGTGATCAGGTTGATTGAAAAGCCAAAGTAGTAAGCCGCTATAAATGATGAAATAAGCGATACAGGAACGGTAACCGCAGGAATTAATGTTGCCCTAACTTGACCAATGAATATGTACAGAACGAGAACAACTAAACCGCCCGTTATAAAGAGCGTGTTATACACCTCGGAGATTGAGCGATCGATAAAGACCGTCGAGTCATAATCAATCGCCAGTCGTGTTCCCTTAGGAAGAAATTTTTGGATCTGCTCAACTTCTTGGTGAACGGCTTTTGCTACCTGAAGCGGGTTAGCGTCCGATTGGGGCACAATGCCCAAACTAACGTTGACGACACCGTCGCTTTTAAACGTCGAGTTTTCGTTTTGTGCACCAATGAATACGTCAGCAACATCTTTGAGATAGACTGGTGTCCCGTCGTCGGCTTGTTTTACGACCAAGTAGTCAAAATCTTCTGGGGTGTTATATAGACGAGCGGTACGTACCGACATAACCATTGTGTCGTTTCGCACTTCACCGCCTGGATTCTCCACATTTTCGCTACGTAAAGCACTCGTGATGTCGGTTGTTGTTACCCCTCTTCCTGCCATTAATGCTGGCTTCAGCTTCACATACATGACTTTATAGAGACCACCGGAGATATTGACGGAGCTCACCCCGGAAATCAGTGAAAACCGATCCACCAATACGCGCTCGGTGTAATCTGTCAATTGTGTTCTATCGAGTTCGGAAGAACTTAAGTTTATGTATACCGAAGCTTCCCCACTGCCATTGTCTTTATAAACAATCGGATCATTCGCTTCGTCCGGTAGTCGACGTTGTGCGCGAGCGACGGCATCTCGCACATCACTAGCGCCAGTATTTAAGTCGTAACCGAGCTCAAATTTGATAGAGATCCGTGAAAAACCATTTCGAGAAACTGAGGTAATTTCGTCAATACCACTAATGCCAGAAAGTTGGTCTTCCAATACAGACGTCACTTGGCTTTCCATGATCGTAGCTGAAGCGCCATCATAACGAGTACTGACAGTAACGATGGGGCTTTCAATGTCGGGCATTTCACGGACGGCAAGCTTTGAAAAGGACACCAAACCAAACACACAAAGCAGTAAACTCAGGACAATTGCAACAACAGGGCGCTTTACAGAAACATCAGATAACCACATGGTTATTGCTCCTTCTGCGATGCATTCTTGTCTGCGTTACCTTTGCTCTGTCCTTCCGAAGCGTTAACCTCGCGAACTTTTGCACCGTCACGCATGTTTACGACTCCTTGAGTTACGATTTTCTGACCAATATCTAAGCCTTTCTCTACCACAACTTGGTTATCGATACGCGCACCGAGCAGAATTTCCGTTTTGTGAGCCTGATTGTTTTCATCAATGACGAAAACAAAGCGTTTTGTGCCCGAATATTGAAGTGCTTGAACCGGAATGATTGGGGCATTTAATGATGGAAAATCAAGCGTCGCAGCCATCAGCATTCCCGGCTTGAGTTGCTTGTTAGGGTTATTGAAATGCACTCGCACTCTCAGGTTCAACGTATTAGGATTTATACGTGGGTCGATAGCGACTACCTTGCCCTGAAACGCGGTATTTCCCCATGCTTGGCTTTCAGCGGTTACCGACATGCCAACAGTTAATTGGGCTAGGTAGCGCTCAGGTACCTGCAGATCCAATTCCATCAACGTTAAGTTATCTAGCGTAAGTAATTGCTCACCAATACTGACCAATTTACCTCGGCTAAAATCAACAAATCCGACAGTGCCAGAAAATGGTGCATCTATATGTAAGTCATTTAAACTCGCTTTTGCGACAGCTAAACGCGCCTTCGCGATTTCTACTGCCGCTTTTTGCCCATCAATTTCCGTTTGAGTAATGGCTCCTTTTTTTAAAAGCCGTTGGTACTCTTTTAAAATCCTCTGCTGGTCAGATAAATACGCAGTAGCTTCAGCCGCAGATGCTTTCGCTTTATCATCACTCAGTTTTACCAGCTGCTGACCTTTCTTTACGTCCTGATTCGACTGGATCAATATACTGTCGACCTTGCCTGCCGCTTCTGGGGCAATCACAACGCTTTCACTCGCTTCCAGCTTTCCAATCAAAGAGAGCGACTGTGAAATCTCGTGTGTTGCCACTTCCGAAGTAACAACAGCGATTGACCTGTCACCGCGAGGACCTTTTGCAGATGCTACTGGGCTGATAAAGATAAAAGTGAATAAAAGAACAGGAATTATCGATTTAGTTTTCATATGGGAAGCTCGAAGTTTGTATAAATGCAATTCTATCAAGTGATACGGCTTTGAGCGTAAAGGAATGTAAAGTTTGCGAATTAATGGGTAAGTAACCTGTTGCTACGCATAAAATTAATACAAAACGCCCAATTTTTGTTGCTCTTGCCCAAAAAGTCAGCATTCACGCCAAATATCTAAGAAATCTCTTTACAGCATAATCGAGTTTGCTATCATGCGCTCCGCACTTGGTTACTGAGTTGGGAAAACGGTAGCTAAGTATAAAAAGCACCCTGGAGGGGTTCCCGAGTGGCCAAAGGGAGCAGACTGTAAATCTGCCGGCACTGCCTTCGATGGTTCGAATCCGTCCCCCTCCACCATATTTAATCTGCTGTTTATTCCTTTTAAACATCAGACAGCTTGATAGATGCGTTGGGAAATCATCTTTTAAGTTTGCTCTTAGAAGCATAAAAAACACCCTGGAGGGGTTCCCGAGTGGCCAAAGGGAGCAGACTGTAAATCTGCCGGCACTGCCTTCGATGGTTCGAATCCGTCCCCCTCCACCATATTTAATCTGTTGTTTATTCCTTTTAACCATCAGACAGCTTGATCGATGCGTTGGGAAATCGGTGGCGCGCTTTGCTTTGAAAAGG
>NZ_PIZL01000066.1:0-22806 GCF_002835515.1 Vibrio sp. vnigr-6D03 | reverse complement strand
AACTAATCGAAAAAGGAGTAAGGAGAGAAGAGAAGAAAAAACAGAAAAGGTTGAAAGAAAAAAAAGAGAAGATCGAATATACCCGAGAAGCGTGAAACCTAGGAATAGAAAATACCCCAATAAGAAGAATGCCAGTCAGCTTAACTGACTGGCATTACTCGATTGAGCCCGTTTTTCGTTAAACTGATTTGATTAGTTCAATTTTAGATTACGAATATCGAAGCCGTCACTAATTGCGCTATAACCCGGTTGGTAAGACGGAATCTTATGCGTTCTGTCTACAAAGCGGATTGCACGTAGCTTACAGCTTGAGTACTTGTCGTCGTTAAACGATTTGTTGATCTTATGGTTAGTGATCAGCAAGTTATCTGGGAAAGTCGTTTCTAATGTTTCCCAGTTAAGCACGGCTTCGTTGTCTTGTTCACAAGCTAGAAGGACTTTCGTCAAGCCTTGCTCTGCGAATCGTTGGAAGTCCCAGTTGTTACCTGTGAACTCATCCAGTGACAAAGTCTTGTTCTGAACATCACAACCTGAGTAAACACCATTGTATGCAAGGTTCAGTGTTACGACGCCGCCTTTACCCACAGAGTAGTAATTCTTGTGATGGAAGATATTTTGCGGAACATAACGGAATGGTTCATTTTCTGCGCGGTAGCCCGGCTTGTTGACCACAAAGTTACCTAAGTTTTCATCAATACTTAAATCACATGATTCTGGTGTAACTGTTGGTTTGCCCGTCGACGTTAAACACTCTTTCTGAAGTTCAGGATCGTTCGGATGGAACATCTGACACGCCACTTCAAATGGGTTTGCCATCGTTTCATCAGACACCACTTTTGTTACCAAGATACCGTAAGAGTCAGCATGACCAGTATCTTTCAAACTGATAGGTGTGTAGAAGCGATCAGCTTTAAACGTCACTTTAGCTTGAGCAAATCCACCATCTAGGTCAGACGCGTTGAACGGTTTGTTTATCGGCAAGTAACCAGTGTGACTGTCGGTTTCAATATCGGTCAAACCTTGTACAGCAACTTCTTCAATATCTGAAGACACTTGTACAACTAACTCGCGGAATGCCTGATCAGGGTTAACGCTAGTGTTGTAGTTACGTTTTTGGTAATCCACGTCCAACTCGTAAGTTGCACCTGGCACAGTTGGTAAGAAGCTTTCAATGACAACTGTAGATGCATTGCCGCTAAAGTTCAGAGCGTAGCTATTACCATCAGCGTAGATGGATGAACCACGTTGACAGTGGTACGTATCTGAATCGAGCTCAGATGTGTAGCCAGCGTTGAAGTTGCGGCCGTAAGTACCGTGCGTGCCCACTTCCAATTTTGCTGGGCAGTAGTCTTCAACTAGGCTGCGGATTTCATCAACACCGATATTGGTTTTTAATGATTCGAAGTTATCATCACCCAAGAAACCGCGGAGCGTGCGTTCTGTCCATTTAACTTGGAACAAGATTTCACGACCTTCTACAAAGGTATCTTTGTCATCTTCAGTAACAGGTTGACCATTATTGTCGAAATCAACTAAGCCCCAAGAACCGCGAGAAAGTTGGTTGGTAAAGTCGTTGAAATCTTGAATCAATTGCTTATTCGTTGGAACGGTAGCACGAGACAAAACACGCATTGAACGTGGGTGAGAGAAATCAATATCACGACCGTTGTACGCACGAACATTTTTCATATCTTCGTTGTTCGTATCTTTAGTGAATACCGCTAAACGGTTGTAAGACAAGTTATCCCAGTCACTCAGCATAACTGCCAAGCCTTCTGGAGCGATAACGTCCACTTGATGTCCACGAATGTAGTAGGGCAGTGAGTAACCCGAACGCTGGCCTGCTTTCAAGCAGTATTCAGCGCCTGTTTGACGGCTAACGATACAGGCTTCATCTGGCTTCGCGGTGCTGACTACTCTCATTGAGCGAGGGTTAGAAAAGTCTAGGTAACGCCCATTACGAGCTAAAACGTGTTCCATCGCTTCGTTGTGAGTATGGCGTTCAAATACCGCTAATCGGTTGTAGGAAAGGTTATCCCAGTCGCTGAGCATTACACCTAAACCTTCAGGTGCAATGACATCAACATCATGACCACGGATGTAAGATGGCAAAGAGTAGCCAGAGCGTTGACCAGCTTCTAAACAGTATTTTGCGCCTGTATCACGGCTAACAATACAGGCTTTTGCTGGTGCAGCTGCGCCTGCTGTTGCGATCATTGGCGTTTGGATGCCTACACCTAATATGATGGTGGACAGCAGTATTGGAGTCTTTTGCATTATTCTCTTCCCTCTGAGAGCTAATGAAATTAATAAACAACTTTCGTTTTAAAATGAAATTAAGTATTCGCTTATTTAGGTAATTATTTTTATTAAATTAACAAGTCAGTATTTTTGCATTCATTAAAAAAATAGAGTCGAGCATAAAAATGCATAAATAGTAAATAACGAGTTAATAGTGTGATTCGCCTGAATTCAGGTTGCTCACTGTTATGTAAATTTTTGTCGAGGTGATTGTTAATTACTTGGAGGAAGATCTCAATTGCCCGTTTGTACTATTTTTGAGACTAGAGCGTTTGTCTTAAGTTTGAGAGGGTTTGTGGAAAGGCTAAGTAATTGTTTAGGTGAGTATTAGGTAAACCTAAGTTTACCTAATACTTAGTAGAGAGGGATAACTATGCGACTTCATCCATTTTTGAAGGCACCTGAGGGTTTGCTGCAAGAGCGTTGAAGTCGAAATCATCGACGTTGATGGTTTCTAACCTTAGCTTCTCGGCCAATACCAATAAATTAGCCTCTTCTTGAGAAAGAATATTATTTTCAATCCCTATATTTGCTATTTTATCTAGTTGCGTAAATGGTTTTCTTTTCTCAATTGCTTTGCATACTTTATTAAATAAAGGCTCTGCCTCCAAAATTATTTCCAAGGCATATTCTAACTTACCCGCAGGGTTATTTTCTGTTGGAGTTAAATATTGGTTACGACCTATTCTAGAACGTGTTTCACTTGGCACTTGAAGGATTGCCGCTACTTTATGATCTAAGTTATCTGAAGGTGATTTTCTGATTCGACCGAAAGGTAGAATGATGACTCGGAGCATTTTTCCTAGCCAAGGGCTTGGGAAGTTCGCTAGGAACTCATCAATTGCGATTTCTGTTTGGATCAAGCTGTCTTGCATTCCCCATTCCAGCAATGGCAAATCTTCCGTTTTCTTTCCTTCGTTTTCGAAGCGCTTTAAGGTTGCGCTTGCCAAATAGAGTTGGCTCAGAATATCACCTAAACGTGCACTTAAGCGCTCTTTTCGTTTTAGTGAACCACCCAGAACTGCCATGGAAATATCGGATAACAATGCCATATTCGCGCTGTAGCGATTAAGCTGTTGGTAGTAACGACGAGTTTTGTCGCTGGTTGGGCTGTCTGAGCCTCTGCCATCCGTAACACCAAGCCAGAAGCTACGCACTAAGTTACTCATGGTAAAGCCAATGTGTCCCATCAGTGCCTTATCAAATTTAGCTAATGCGTCTGGCTTATCTGAATGCGCGGCATTCATCTCTTCTAAAACATAAGGGTGACAACGAATCGCTCCCTGACCATAAATGATCATCGAACGTGTCAGAATGTTTGCGCCTTCAACCGTAACGGCGATGGGCGAACCTTGATAACCACGAGCCAAAAAGTTTGATGGACCTAGGCAGATACCTTTGCCGCCGACAATGTCCATGGCATCGATGATGCTTTGCTGTCCTCGGTGAGTACAGTGGTATTTTACGATAGCGGAAATAACCGATGGCTTTTGCCCCATGTCGATCCCAGCTACTGTTAGGCTGCTCGCGGCATCCATAACGTAAGCATTACCTGCAAGGCGCGCTAAAGGCTCTTCTATTCCTTCCATGTGACCAATAGGTTGCTTGAATTGGCGACGAATTCGAGCGTACGCCCCGGTTGCTAACGCTGCCGTTTTGATGCCACCAGTTGAATTTGAAGGTAACGTAATACCACGACCTACGCTTAAGCATTCAACCAGCATACGCCAGCCTTGCCCTGCCATTTTAGGACCACCGATAATGAAATCGAGTGGTACAAAGACATCGTTGCCTTTGGTAGGGCCGTTCTGAAATGGAACATTTAATGGGAAATGCCTACGACCGATCTCAACACCATCAATATTGGTTGGGATCAACGCACAAGTAATACCAAGATCTTGCTTTTCACCTAATAGCCCATCTGGGTCTTGTAGCTTGAATGCTAAACCCAAAACGGTGGCGACAGGTGCCAAAGTAATATAACGCTTATTCCATGTTAGGCGCATTCCCAACACTTCTTTTCCTTCCCATTCACCCTTGCAAACCACACCATAGTCAGGGATGGATCCCGCATCCGAGCCAGCTTCTGGGCTCGTCAAAGCAAAACAAGGGATCTCTTTACCGACCGCTAGTCTTGGCAAGTAATGGTTTTTTTGTTCTTCGGTTCCATAGTGCTGAAGTAGCTCACCAGGACCTAAAGAGTTAGGAACGCCAACCGTGGAAGAAAGCACGCCTGACACGCCCGTGAGCTTTTGTAATACCAAAGATTGAGCATAGGCAGAAAATTCCAAACCGCCATATTGCTTTTTAATGATCATGGCGAAGAATTTGTGGTCTTTAAGGTATTGCCAAACGTCTTGAGGAAGATCGGCAAGTTCATGAGTGACCTGATGATCATTTGTCATCGCACACACTTCATTTACCGGACCATCAAGGAATTCTTGTTCTTCTTTTGTCAGAGTGGGTTTTTTAATTGATTGAAGCTGACGCCAGTCTGGCTTGCCTTTAAACAGCTCCGCTTCCCACCATACCGTACCTGCATCCAATGCTTCTTTTTCTGTTTGAGACATGGCAGGAAGAACTTTTTTGAAGAACCTAAGCGCTTTGGCACTGAACAGAGACTGTCTTACTGCTGGAATCGCTACGATGGCACTCAACACGATAAATACAATCCAACTTGTTCCTCCGGTCCAGCCTAGAACAGTTGTTCCGATTAGTGCGGCACCAATGATAAGTAGAGAAACAGCGAGCGACGTTCGATGATAGAGCACTAGCCCGACGGCTAGTACCAGCGTAATTGTAGAGAGCAAGATATCCATAATTATTATCCTTTTAATTGGCAGTCTACTGCCTTATTCAGGTAAGAGGTCATACCAGTTAATGTGAATTGTAACTTAGATGTTACTGACTTGTAAAACTGTTATTTGTTCAAGATTTGATCGCGATCCGATGTGCGAGCAACCAGTTTTATTTCAAGCAACAAATTCTCACTACAATTGAGAGGATTCTGCTCTCTGCTATCGACACGAAATTAATAATCGGTAAAATTTAGGGGGAAGGTAATCGGAACTCCCATTCCTCAATTTTTTGGGGATATATACTCAAACCGTTTGAGTTTAGGAAAGGGTTGGCTCTCCACATTGGAAGGCTGAAAGCAAACAACTATTCAGAGAAAACCATGTACCAAGACCTAATAAAAAATGAACTGCAAGAAGCTGCCGACGTACTGAACGCATTTTTAAGTGATGATGCAAACATCAAACAGATAGAAAGTGCTGCTAAATTAATCGCCGACTCTTTCAAACAAGGTGGAAAAGTCCTGTCATGTGGAAATGGGGGCTCGCATTGTGATGCAATGCATTTTGCTGAAGAATTAACAGGGCGATATCGTGAAAACCGCCCAGGCTACCCTGGGATCGCGATTTCAGATCCAAGCCACCTTTCTTGTGTAAGTAACGATTTCGGTTATGAATCGGTGTTTTCGCGTTATGTAGAAGCGGTAGGTTCAAAAGGCGACGTGTTGTTTGGTCTTTCAACGTCTGGTAATTCGGGCAATATTTTGAAAGCCATTGAGGCTGCAAAAGCAAAAGGAATGAAAACCATTGCCTTAACGGGTAAAGATGGTGGAAAGATGGCTGGTTTGGCTGATATAGAAATCAGAGTACCTCATTTTGGTTACGCTGATCGAATTCAAGAAATTCATATAAAAATTATTCATATCGTTATTCAGCTAATCGAAAAAGAAATGGAATAAAGGAGTACCAGTACTTATGTGCGAATTGCTCGGAATGAGCGCCAATGTGCCAACAGACATTTGTTTCAGCTTTACAGGGCTAATGCAAAGAGGCGGAAATACGGGACCGCACCGTGATGGGTGGGGAATCACGTTTTACGAAGGGAAAGGGTTTAGGACGTTTAAGGACCCAAACCCGAGCTGCAAGTCTAAAATTGCTGAACTGGTGCAGAATTATCCGATCAAAAGTAAAGCCGTCATTAGCCATATTCGGCAAGCCAATCGAGGGGGAGTGAATTTAGAAAACACTCACCCTTTTACTCGAGAGCTTTGGGGGCGTTACTGGACTTTTGCACACAATGGGCAGTTGAGTGGGTACGACAAATTAAAAACAGGATTCATTCGACCTGTTGGGCAAACAGACAGTGAATTGTCATTTTGTTGGCTACTCAATCGCTTGCAAGACCGTTACCCAGAGCCGCCGCAAGACATGGTTGGCATGTTTAAGTTTGTTGCAGAGTGCTGCGATGAACTGAGAGAGCTCGGCGTGTTTAACATGTTGCTCAGTGATGGTGAGTATGTGATGACCTATTGCACCAATCATCTGTATTGGATAACAAGACGCGCACCGTTTGGTAAAGCAAGCCTTATCGATGAAGATGTCACCATTGATTTTCAGAAAGAAACGACACCAAATGATGTTGTTTCTGTCATCGCAACTCAGCCGTTAACCGACAATGAGGCATGGCACCGCATGAAGCCGGGAGAGTTTAATATTTTCCATTTTGGTGAAGATATTGACGGAAACCACGGTGAGCTTGAGCACGTCCCGTTCGCAGAAGCGAAACCAAAATCACAGGCTCCGACAGAACCATTAAAATAATCTATTTCAAATCCCACTTACTTCGGTGGGATTTTTTATCGCATCTCTTCATCTTCATTCTTCTCCAAAATCAAATCCAAACAATCAAAGAAGGTTTGCGTAGACTCGGAATAGAACTCATCAACGGCAGAGAAGTGATTTTTATTCGGTAGTACTACCTTACTGCCGACCATGCCGTTTGAATGTATGTATTCAAGAAAAACATCGGTTTGCCTTTGAAATTCATCACTTTCATTTTTTCCTACATAAAGGTGGAAGTCGACGGGCTCAACAGCGCCGCAATGGATAGGGCTTGTCTCTTTTAACTGTGTTGAATCGAGTTTCAACCGATCGCGCATCACGATAGATAACGGCTCTAAATCGTAGAGACCTGAAAAGCCAATGACGGTTTGAAAGATATTACGAGGCATGATTGGATCTACCGTCGACCAATTAGTCAGTCCCATCATTGCAGCAAGGTGTGCGCCTGCGGAATGACCGACTACGGTTATCGCATTTGGGTCTATGCCGTGTTCTTCTGCTGCGAGAAACAAAGCACGAATACCTTTGCGACACGAATCGATGATTTCACTCATTGGGACATCTGGGGCTTGAGGGTAGTTTAAGTTAGCCACCGCAACACCGGATTGAGTAAAAGAGTTGGCGACTTTGATGTAGATTTCTTTATCCGTGTACTGCCAATAGCCCCCGTGAATATGAATAAGCAAGGGCAATTTCTTATTTCGTTGTTTTGGGATAAACAAATCCAATGAATGATGATAAGAAGATGACCCGAATACCATTTCTGTTTTCTCGCAGTCAGGTGAGGGCTGGGTATTGACCCAATTACGAATGATTTGTGGTGCATCTGGTGCAGTCAAAAACGTGTAATACTGATCAAAGAGCGCGGTTTTTGTGTAGCGATGAAAAACAATCTCATTCGATAGAGGCTCACGTACAATTGCTGCTTCTAGCGCCACCGTGTCGTGTTCAATTAATGCCACCTCACCAATATTTCCTGCTAGTTTGAATCTGAGTAACTTATCTATTTCGTCAGCATTGCTATAGAAATCATCAAGTGCTTTTAGAAAAATCGTTAACGTTTTGATGGATGATCGATTCACGCCATAGGATTGAAACTTTGCGTTGATTTTAGTAGCAAGAACGTCAAGGGCTTCTATTGTATTTTTAGAGTTTTCTTCTGACACGTAATCTATGAAAATTTCATTATTTTCAATGCTTTCTATCGATATTTTATGATTTAAAGATGTGATTTTCATAACTGCTCTCCTTGCACTCTAGTATGGCGAACTATCAAGCTATTAGGCAAAAAAAGCCCAAATTTCGGTTGTAGTGAAATGCATCTCGTATGCACTAAAAACCTCTATATGCACATAAGATTCCTGCGATTTTTTCTAGAATCCTCTCAAACCCTAAAAGTCTTTGATTAGAAATATAATTCTTCAAATTCTATAAAAACAGCATAACAACACAGATCACATTTGCTTTAAGTATATATATTTTAAGCTTGAAGTATTTTTGTGAATTGTATACTTTTTGATCAAATCATCAAGGCAAGGAGCACAAAAATGAGAGTCGCTTGTATCGGAGGTGGACCCGGAGGTCTGTATTTCGCAATATCAATGAAACTGCGCAACCCTGAATCAGAAGTGGTCATTTTTGAGCGGCATCGTGCTGATGATACGTTTGGTTGGGGAGTCGTATTTTCAGCTGAAACATTAGACAACTTTGCACAAAATGATCCGTCAAGCGCAGAAGCGATAAGAGAAAACTTTGCTTATTGGGATGACATTGCTTTGGTGCGAAACGACGAAAAAATTGTTTCCACTGGCCATGGCTTTTGTGGAATAGGGCGTTTAAGACTACTGAACATTTTGCAAAAGCGGGCGGAAGAACTTGGTATTGAAATTCGTTACGCCACCGAATCGCGTCCTGCCGAGGAATTAGCGAAGGAGTATGATCTTGTCGTGGCTTCTGATGGCTTGAACTCCAAAACTAGACAAGCGCACGAAGCGGAATTCAAACCTAATGTGGAAATGAGACCCTGCAAATTTGTATGGCTAGGGACCCCACAAAAGTTTGATGATGCGTTCACATTCATTTTTGTGGAAACCGATAAAGGTTGGGTTTGGGCGCACGCTTATCAGTTTGACGATGAGATGGCGACGTTCATCGTTGAGTGCGATGAAGAGACATGGCAAAACTATGGCTTTGGAGAGTTGAGCCAACAAGAATCTATCGAAGTTTGTCAGGAAATTTTCAAAGACCACCTATCTGGTCAGCCTCTCATTACCAATGCTAACCATATCCGAGGCTCAGCATGGATCAACTTCCCACGCTTACTGTGCGAAAAGTGGAGCTTCAATAATATTGTCTTAATGGGGGATGCCTCAGCGTCGGCACATTTCTCCATTGGCTCCGGCACAAAATTGGCAATGGAAAGCGCCATTGCACTAGCCACTTATCTGAATCAAGAAGACTCCATCCAAGATGCGTTTCAGCTGTATGAAAGTGAACGTCGAGAGCAAGTGCTGCGGATTCAATCGGCTGCCATCAATTCTCTAGAGTGGTTTGAACACGTCCATCGTTATTTAGGGTTTGATTTAGAGCAGCTGAACTACGCTATGTTGACGCGCTCACAGCGAATTGGGCATGAAAACCTGAGAATGCGAGACCCCAATTGGTTAGCGGATGCAGAAGCTTGGTTTTGCAAACAGGCTGGTGGCACTGACTCAGATCGCGTTCGCTCCCCTATGTTTACCTCATTTTCTCTGCGTGATTTGGAATTGGTGAACCGCGTAGTGGTTTCCCCTATTGCTCAATACAAAAGCAGCGAAGGGCACATTAGTGACTGGCACTTAATTCATTACGGTGAGAGAGCCAAAGGTGGTGCGGGATTAGTGTGTTCAGAAATGGTGTCTGTGTCTGAAGATGGACGCCCCACACTCGGTTGTGCAGGGCTTTATCACGACTCCCAGATAGAGGGTTGGAACAGAGTTAACCGATTCGTACATAAAGAAACTCAAGCGGCAACCTGTTGTCAGCTAGGTCATGCTGGCGCTCGCGCGGCGACTCAATTGCCTTGGGAAGCGGAAAACCAACCATTAAACAAAGGAGGGTGGCCGCTGAAATCTGCCTCTAACGTACCATGGTCTCCCAGCAGTGAAACCCCAGAACCGCTTTCCGAACATGACATGGATACCGTGTGTGAGCAGTTTGTTCTCGCTGCGAGAAGGGCAGAACGTGCTGGGTTCGACATGCTGGAAATTCACGCTGGTCATGGTGGATTATTGGCATCGTTCATATCACCGCTCACCAACTTACGGGATGATCAATTTGGTCGCCAATCTCTTGAAAATCGAATGAGGTTTCCGCTTCGAGTTGTCACAGCCGTCAGACAAGCGTGGCCAAGGAAAAAACCGATGTCTGTTCGTATTTCTGCCAGTGACTGGTCTGGCGACAAGGGCGTTACACCCAATGAAGCGGTAGACATCTCCGCCATGCTTAAACAAGTAGGCGTCGATATCATTGTCGTTTCATCCGGTGAAACCACGTCTTCAGTCACACCAAGATACGGCCGCCTATACCAAACCCCTTTTGCTGATCAAATACGTAATGAAGCGGACATCAGTACCATGGCCGTCGGGAATATCTACGAAGCTGACCATGTCAATTCCATCTTGCTCGCAGGTCGTGCCGATCTCGTGGCGATAGGTCGTCCCCATTTGTCGGATCCTTATTGGACGAATAGGCAAGCCGCGCAAATACAAGACAAAGAGCAGGCATGGCCGAGCCCGTATCAATCCGGTAAAGAACAGCTCCAGCATTTAGTAAACAGAGAATTAGCAAATACCAATTTGCCAAAAAGAGAGTCTTAAACGCATGAGTGAATTGAAAAAATCAATAATGAATACCGATGAACAAAAGTCGAAATCGCGTCTTCGGTTATGGCTCAGGATCCTCGGTGTTAGCCAATCTGTTCAGTCGGAGCTTCGGCAGAAATTCCGAGTTGAATTTAACTCGACACTTCCTCGATTTGATGTGTTAGCCACGCTGGCACGTTACGACGAAGGGATGAAAATGAGTGACTTATCCAAAGCGTTGCGCGTTTCTGGCGGCAATGTGACGGGCATTATCGATAGGCTGATAGAAGACGAGTTTGTTGAAAGAGCTGTAATGCCTAACGATCGCAGAGCTTCTTGTGTGTCGCTAACGGAGTTGGGTCGTAAAGAATTTGAAGTTCAAGCGAAAGCCCATGAAACGTGGGTGAACGATCTTTTGATTTCATTGGATGACGAGTCGCTCGACACTCTGTGCCAGCAACTCGACGATATTATTCATCATACCGTCAAAGATTAGGGCAATAGAACCCTATTATCTGTCGATTACTGACAGAGCGATTGATGCAATGTCTATACATAAGCGTAGTGAGGGAAAACTATGTTAGGACCAACCGCACATGTCGATCCGTTTACACGGAACAACCTGCCACCTGCTGAGACGTGGCCAGAATTGCTGTATACGGAATCGCGCTACCCAGAATATCTCAATGTCGCCGAAGAACTGACCGACAAAATGGTCGCAATCGGGTTCGGCGACCATACTGCTCTTATTGGAAATGGACGCAGACGAACCTACAAAGAGCTATTGGATTGGAGTAACCGAATTGCCAATGTTCTGGTTGAGGATTTGGGGCTCGTCCCGGGAAACAGAGTACTCATTCGTTCATCAAATAACCCAGCGTTTGTCGCATGTTGGCTAGCCGTAACGAAAGCGGGTGGTGTTGCGGTCAATACAATGCCGATGCTAAGAGCATCCGAGTTATCTCAAGTTGTTGAAAAGGCAGAAATAAAGTATTCGCTGTGCGATTCGCGGCTAATAGATGAACTTGAAAAGTGCCAAGAGTCCAGCCCATGTCTTGAGCATGTTGTTGGGTTTGATGGAAGTTCAAACTTCGATGCCCCACTCGACAGAATGGCATTGGAAAAGTCGGTGAAATTTAGTCCAGTTAAAACTGGGCGAGACGATGTGGCCTTACTCGCGTTTACATCTGGCACCACAGGTAAGCCGAAAGCAACAATGCATTTCCACAGAGACTTGCTACTGATCGCGGATGGATACGCCAAAGAAGTGCTACAAGTGTCGCCCGACGACATTGTCGTAGGTTCTCCTCCGTTAGCCTTTACTTTTGGATTGGGCGGCTTGGCGATATTTCCATTACGTTTTGGTGCATCAAGCATCCTGTTAGAAAATGCGTCTCCCACCAACATCATCGAAATTATTGATAAATACAAAGCAACGATTTGCTTTACTGCACCAACCGCGTATCGAGTAATGCTAAAAGGCATGGAAGAAGACGCTGATCTGTCTTCACTAAGAGTAGCGGTGTCTGCAGGTGAAACGCTTCCCGCGCCCACTTATAAAGAGTGGTTTGAGAAAACCAAAAAGCCGCTGCTTGACGGGATAGGGGCTACCGAAATGCTGCACATCTTTATCTCCAATCGCCTTGACGATCATGCTCCAGGCTCAACAGGGAAGCCCATCTCAGGATACGAAGCCAAAATCGTGAACGAGAATGGTGAAGAGTCTGCGGTGGGTGAAGTGGGGAGGCTGATGGTTCGCGGTCCAACAGGGTGTCGATACCTCAATGACCCTCGCCAAAATGATTACGTCTCTTCTGGTTGGAATATCACGGGAGATGCCTTTTACAAAGACGAACAAGGCTTCTTTCATTTCGTTTCTCGTAACGACGAAATGATTGTGTCTTCTGGCTATAACATCGCTGGACCGGAAGTGGAATCGGCACTGCTAAGTCATCGATATGTAAAAGAATGTGCGGTGATTGGAACCCAAGACGAAGCGCGAGGCATGATTGTTCAAGCCCATATTGTATTAACAGAAAATACCGCGCCGTCAGAACAGATCATTAAAGAACTTCAAGACTACGTTAAAAATACCATCGCCCCATTTAAATACCCAAGGTCGATAAAATTTATTGAAGCGTTACCAAAGACAAAAACAGGGAAAGTACAAAAACACAAGCTAACCAGAGTTTAAGTTAGCTCAACCATTTAATTAAGTACGCAAATACCATCTCGTGTGGTGGATAAGGACAATGCTATGAAATTAAGAATATATTTATCAATAGTGGTTTCGTTATTTTTTTCAATCTCATCGTCGTATGCGAATGAGCTCAAAGTGGGCTTGATTACAACGCTTTCGGGAGGTGGCGCGGCACTGGGTATTGATATTCGCGATGGGTTTCTATTAGGGATTGAACAAGCGGGCAAGGGCGATATTTCTGTCGTGGTCGAGGATGATCAGCGCAAGCCGGACATTGCCATCAAAGTCGCTGACAAAATGATTCAGTCCCATAAAGTGGATGTTCTAACTGGGATCGTTTTTTCAAATATTGCGATGGCGGTGATTCCAAGTAGCCTTTCTCAGAAGAAATTTTATATCTCTTCCAATGCTGGACCTTCTTTACTGGCGGGTAAACGTTGCCACAAAAACTATTTTAATGTCGCTTGGCAGAACGACAATTTGCATGAAGCCGCTGGCGCATTTGCGAATTCCAAACAGTACAAGAAAAGCTTCATTATGGCACCAAACTACCCTGCCGGCAGAGATGCACTGAACGGATACAAAAGATTGTACCGTGGTGAATTGGCGGGTGAGATAAAGACCAAGCTAGGGCAAACCGATTACGCCTCTGAAATCGCTCAAATTCGTGCATCGGGTGCAGATAGCGTGTATTTCTTTTTACCGGGCGGAATGGGGGTTTCTTTTCTTAAACAATATGCCGATAGCGGTGTAGGTATTCCTTTGATTGGTCCTGCGTTCAGTTTCGACCAAACCATTTTAGCGGCAGTGGGCAAGGCAGCGGTAGGGGTAAACAATACCTCTCAGTGGAACAAAGATCTTGATAACGAAGCGAACAAAGCGTTTGTTTCTTCATTTAAGGAAAAGTACGGTCGATTGCCATCTCTTTATGCCAGTCAAGGTTTTGATGCGGCGATACTTCTCTCCAATGTGAATGCTAAAGCGTCCATTTCCAACCCCGACCTCTTCCGAGCAGAGCTAGAACAAGCGGACTTTTCTTCGGTACGAGGTGCATTCAAATTTGGGCGTAACCATCACCCGATTCAAAACTACTTTGTGAGAGAAGTCGTGAAAGAAGGCGACATCTACACAAACAAAACGGTTGCTACGGTACTGACCGATCATGGAGACGCGTACTCTCCTGAGTGCAAGTTTTAGCCCTAGGTGAAGGTGAGAAGATGTCGTTACTCCTCATTATTGAGCAATTGTTAAACGGGATACAGCTCGGTGTCATGCTGTTTCTTGTCTCGTCGGGGCTAACCTTAGTGTTTGGCGTGATGGGGCTCATTAACTTGGCTCACGGTTCCCTTTATATGGTGGGCGCATTTGCTGCGGCATATGTCGCCAGCATCACTGGGTCCTTTCTTGCTGGTATTGCTGCCAGTGTGATTGTTTCGGGGCTTGTTGGGGTTTTGGTGGAATTTACCGTCATGCGAAAACTGTATGCCCGTGACCACCTAGACCAAGTGCTTGCCACGTTTGCCCTCATCCTCATTTTCTCTGAAGGAACAAGGCTGATATTTGGGTCATTCCCCCTTTATCTATCGATACCCGATTATCTGTCGGGGCCGGTAACCCTTCCCGGTGGGATTAACTACTCGCTTTATCGCTTGGTGTTGATTGTGATTGGGCTGTGCATTGCCATTGGTATGCATCTTTTGATCAGTAAAACCAAACTGGGTATCCAGATTCGAGCGGGGGAAAGTGACAGGGAAATGATCGCGTCTTTAGGTGTGAATATTTCCAAGTTATACACCGTGATATTTGCTATTGGTGCCGCTTTGGCTGGACTTTCGGGCGCATTAGTTGGGGCGATACAGTCGGTGCAAGTAGGCATGGGTGAACCTGTCTTGATTACTGCCTTTGTGGTGGTGGTAATTGGGGGGATCGGTTCCATAAAAGGGACGTTCTATGCCGCTATTTTAGTCGGTTTAGTGGATACCCTTGGGGGGTACTTATTGCCCATCTTGTTCATTTCACTTTTTGGTACACAAGCGCACGAAACGGGTGCCACCATCGCCTCGATGCTGGTGTATATCTTAATGGCGTTGGTATTGCTATTTAAGCCAACGGGTCTTTATGGAGCATCGCAATGATACGTTCTAATCTGTTGACATGGGTTAGCCCATTGTCTTCAACCTCTTTGAATGCGCTGCTCTATCTGAGCCTCATTTGCATTGCCGTTGTCGCGCATTTGGTGGGGGAAGTGTTTCTTATCACGCTGTCTACGCGAGTAGTTATCTTTGCGTTAGCAGGCATCGGTTTAAATATCGCTTTAGGGTATGGTGGGTTAGTCAGCCTTGGTCACGCGGCTTTCTTTGGGTTGGGTGGATATTCCATGGGAATCCTTGCCAGTCACGCACAAGACTATATGCCGCTGTATGAAGGGGTGATAACCGTCTCAGGCACGCAGTCCATGCCGATTATCTGGCTTGTTGCTCTTGTAAGCAGTGGGATTGCGGCGTTCGTGATTGGGCTGTTGTCTCTGAGAACCTCAGGCGTTTACTTCATTATGGTGACTCTAGCCTTTGGTCAGATGCTTTACCACTTTGCCATCAGCTGGTCTCGCTATGGCGGTGAAGATGGGCTGGTTATCTATACGAGAAATACCTTCCCAGGGATGGATACGCTCGACCCTCTGCAATTTTTCCTCATTACTTTTGTCTTGCTTTCGGTCGTGCTGTATTTCACCGCTCGCCTAAGGTACTCGCCATTTGGCATGGTGTTGAAAGCGGTGCGACAAGCCCCCGGGCGTGTGGAAGCGGTCGGTGTCCATCCTTTTAATATTCGACTTATCGCGTTTGTCATTTCAGGGATGATCACGGGTTTAGCTGGGGCGTTATACGCCGATCTTAACCGATTCGTGAGCCCTGAGATGTTCAGCTGGCAGCTGAGTGGTGAAATTATGATTTTCGTCATTTTAGGCGGTGTTGGACGGTTGTTTGGCCCTGTTGCTGGCGCTGGAGTGTTTGTTTTCCTCGAATACTTGCTCGGTGGCTTAAGCGATTTCTGGCACATCTACTTAGGCGCAATTCTACTGTTTGTCGTCCTGTTTGCTAAGGGCGGTATTGTGTCGATTCTGTCTAAGAAGGAGCCGACTCATGAGTAACTCTGTTTTGTCTTTAACAGGACTATCGAAATCATTTGGAGCGCTAAAGGCGACGCAAAACGTGTCCTTAGACTTGGCTCCAAATGAGATACACGCCTTGATTGGTCCGAATGGTGCCGGAAAGTCCACCTTGATCAAGCAAATCGCGGGTGAGCTTCAACCCGACGAAGGGACGATTCACTTTTTAGGGCAGGACATCACCGCATTGGGTGTGGTAGAGAGAGCGCGAATGGGCTTAGGCAGAAGCTTTCAAATCTCTTCAATTGTGCCGGAATTTACGGTGATGGAAAACATCCTACTGGCGCTAAAGGGGCGTGAACATGTTTGCTTTCAATTCTTTATGCATTGGAAATCGGATCGCCAACTGAATGAACAAGCAGTGAAGTTCGCCGAGAAAACCAAGCTTCATCACCGTTTGTCGGTACCCGCCGCCGAACTGGCACATGGAGAACGTCGTCGTTTGGAGTTGTCTATGGCGCTCGCCTTGAAACCCAAAGTGTTTCTGCTGGACGAACCCATGGCAGGGCTAGGGAGCGAAGGTGCATCGGAAATGACGGAGTTGCTGTCAGAGTTGAAATTCGACGCTCCAATTCTGCTTGTCGAACACGACATGGATGCCGTCTTTGCACTAGCCGATTCCATCAGCGTTCTGGTGTATGGCGAGGTCATCGCCAGAGGCTCGGTGGATGAAATTCGATCACATCCCGATGTTCGCCGGGCTTATCTGGGCGAAGAATCTGCAGAGGAAGGAGCATGATATGAATTTACTCACGGTCTCTGGATTACAAGCCTCTTATGGTCCATCCAAAGCTTTGTTTGGTGTCGATTTAACTGTTGATAAAGGAGAGGTTGTCGCGTTGATGGGGCGTAACGGTATGGGGAAAAGCACAACCGTTAAATCCATCTGCCGAATGCTGACGGATACTCAAGGCGAAATACGTTTTCTCGATCGCTCTTTGCATTCGATGGCGTCTTTTGAAGCTGTTCGGTTAGGCATTGGATTGGTGCCAGAGGGGCGACGCTGCTTCCCCAGTTTAACGGTGCACGAAAACCTCATTGTTGCCTCTCGTGCCGGTTACTGGGACTTCAACAAAGTGGGCGAGTTGTTTCCACGCCTTTTAGAGCGAGAGCACCAGCCTTGCAAAACACTTTCGGGTGGAGAGCAGCAAATGGTCGCGATAGGCCGAGCGCTAATGACCAACCCAAAATTGTTGATTTTGGATGAGGCGACAGAAGGTCTTGCCCCTATTGTTCGTCAAGAAATATGGGGAGCGATTAAAGCGCTCAAAGACAAGTCGGACATGGCCATCCTCATCATAGATAAATCGATAAAAGAGCTATCGACCATCACTGATCGAGCCGTGATTTTAGAGCGAGGAAAGAGCGTGTGGGAAGGTCGTTTAGACATGCTCGATGACGAAACCTTAAATGAACGCTTAGGGGTATAACGATGACTTATATTGTGAAACAGAAAGTCCTTTTCAAGCACTGCGATCCCGCTGGCATTGTCTTTTATCCTCGGTACTTTGAGATGATCAATGATGTCGTTGAGATGTTTTTCGCTGAAGCGTTATTGATGCCATTTGAAGAATTGCTCAAAACGGGTGGACTGCCTACCGCCGAAATCTGTACTCGTTTTCATTCGCCGAGCAGGCACGGAGAATACTTACATATTTCTCTAGAACCTAAGCGTCTTGGGCACTCCAGTATGGATGTGGATGTGAAAGCAATTTGTGAAAGCGAAGAACGATTTTCGTCATCTCTCACATTGGTCAATGTCGATTCAAACGGAAAGTCCTGTGAATGGAGTGGAGAAATACGAGAAAAAATCGTGTCGCTGATGTCGACAGAAATGGAGGAGGCATGATGAAAGAGTTTCCAAAATTTAAAGCAGCAGCCGTACAAACAAGCCCCGTTTTTCTTGATGCTGAAGGCACGGTAGAAAAAGCCGCTCAGCTGATCGCCGAAGCGTCAGGCAATGGCGCAAAGCTGATCGTGTTTCCCGAGTCATTTGTGCCCGGATACCCATATTGGAATTGGATTACCGATCCGGTTTCGGGCAGTGAGTGGTTCGAGAAGCTCATCAAAGCGTCCATTTTTGTTCCTGGACCTGAAATCGATGTGGTTTGCGCGGCTGCTGCGGCTACTAGCACGTATGTGGTGATTGGCGTCAATGAGCGTTCGAAAACATCGCTCGGTACCTTATACAACACATTGGTGTTTATTGACCCTCAAGGTCAGATCATAGGGAAACATCGCAAGTTGGTTCCTACATGGGCTGAAAAACTCACTTGGACGGGCGGCGACGGTTCTAGCTTAACGGTTTACGACACCGATATTGGTCCGTTAGGTGGTCTTGCATGCGGCGAAAACACCAATACGTTAGCGCGATACAGTTTATTAGCTCAAGGTGAATTGGTGCATACCGCCAGCTACATTTCGCTTCCGGTCGCTCCCCCTGATTACGACATGGCGGAAGCCATCAAGCTCCGAGCGATGTCGCATTCCTTCGAAGGCAAGGTGTTTACTGTTGTTTCTACTTCAACTATCTCAGAAGAAATCATCAATGAGATGGAGAAAATTCGCCCCGATGCTCGCCAGTTAATGGAAAGGAAATCCAGTTGCTATTCCGGTGTTATTGGTCCTGATGGCAGGGCGGTAGGCGATGAATTGATCGATGAAGAAGGCATCGCGTATGCCGACATCGATTTAGCGCGCTGCATTCAACCAAAGCAAATGCACGACATCGTTGGGCACTACAACCGATTCGATATTTTCCAACTGACGATCAATCAAGCAAAGCAGCAACCGATTTTTCAATCTGATATTCAAGAGTTAGCCAAAGATGATCCTACCGAAACAATGACCACTCAGGGTTCTTAGTTGATATGGGGTAGGGCACAACATAAAGGGTGATAGATATGAATAACTTTAAAGAAAGCTTAGACGCCAACCAAGATAGGACAGATGACCAATTGGGAAGGTCTAGAGTGAAAGATAGTCAAGCACTAGAGGCGTACTATTCCGATCTCGATGGGCAGAACACCGGTGCATTTTGGAAAGTTGCGAACAATATTGAACCGTGGGAGCCAAAAGCGCTATCTGAGCCTGTGGTTTGGAAAAATGAAGAACTGCGAAAACTGGTCTTGAAATCAATTGATTTGGTCAGCCCAGAAGACGCTGGAAGACGCGTGGTGTACTTGAAAAACCCCAAGCGTACCGAAGTAAGTGCGGCTTGTGGCTGGCTGTTTTCTGGTTTGCAAGTGATGCAGCCGGGAGAAAGAGCGGGTGCGCACAAGCATGCGGCATCCGCCTTAAGGTTCATCATGGAAGGAAAAGGGGCGTACACCATTGTGGATGGTCACAAAATTGACCTTGGTGCTCGCGACTTCGTTATTACACCGAATGGAACGTGGCACGAGCATGGTGTTGCTGAAGATGGCGAAACCAGTATGTGGCAGGACGGGTTGGATATTCCGTTAACCAATGTTCTGGAATCCAATTTTTATGCCGTTCACCCAGATGGCTATCAAACGGTTGATCTGCCAAAAAATGACAGCCCACTCACCTATGGAGCACCAGGGTTACGACCCGAGTTGGACAAGTGGGATAAGCCTTATTCACCACTTATGAAATATTCATGGGATCAAAGCTATGAAGCACTGCTGAACTATTCAAAAGTGACCGATGGTTCGCCGTATGACGGGGTCATCATGCGCTATATGAACCCTCAAAATGGCGACGATCCGATGCTGACCATGGGGGCAAGCCTACAACTTTTGAGACCTTCGGAGCACACCAAAGCGCATCGCCATACTGGCAACATTATCTACCAAGTGGCGAAAGGTTCTGGGTATTCGATCATTAATGGGCAACGATTCGATTGGAAAGAGAAAGACATTTTCTGTGTCCCGACATGGATGTGGCATGAGCACGTCAATACATCATCATCGGATGATGCTTGTTTGTTTTCTTTCAATGATTTACCGACGATCAAGAAACTAGGGTTTTATGTCGAGCAAGGCTTGGTCGACAACAATGGGCATCAGGTTGTGGTGGCCTAATTTCCGTTTTTTGTCAGTTCAAATAACTAAAGGATGAGTAAATGAAACTTATAACGTACAGAAATGGGCACCAAGGTGAAGCCCGATTGGGTGTGGTTCTAGATAACATGGTGGTGGATGTCGAAAAGTTGGGAAGCGCAGTTGGTCAAACCTTCCCCAATTCTATGCTTGAATTGATCGACCAAGGTCAGGATGGTTTAACAGCGATAGCGAGAGCGCTAGATGAAACCGCATCAAACCGTCCTAACGGAGTAGCCACCGCAGAAGAAAATGTCACCGTATTGGCTCCTATCCCGAAACCTAGAAAAAACATTTTTGGTATCGGATTAAATTACGTGGAGCATGTAGCGGAATCGGCAAAGTCGCTGGATACGTCAAAAGATCTACCCGACAAGCCAGTTGTATTTTCTAAGCCACCGACCAGCGTGATTGCCACTGGTGAATCCATTCAACATAACGCCGCAATGACTCAGCAATTGGATTGGGAAGTGGAATTAGCGGTCATTATCGGTAAGTGTGCCACGCGAATTAATAAAGAAGATGCCATGGATCACGTATTTGGTTACACCGTCATCAATGATGTTTCTGCTCGTGATAATCGCAGGGCTGGTCAATGGATCTTCTCCAAAGGTCAGGATTCTTATGCGCCGATGGGGCCTTGTATTGTGACGGCGGATTCGGTCGAAGACCCGCATAATCTCGACTTATGGCTAACCAAAAACGGTGAGGAAAAGCAGCGTTCGAACACCCAGCATTTGTTGTTTGATATTCCCACGCTCATTTCTGATATCTCAACGGGCATCACCCTAGAACCCGGGGACATTATCGCAACGGGAACACCTTCAGGAGTGGGGGCTGGTCGCGAGCCTCAAGAGTGGATGTGGCCTGGTGATGTGATTGAGTGTGGTGTCGAAGGAATCGGGGTAATTAGAAACCCCGTAGTCAACATTGGGGCGCAGTCATGAGCCGAACATTCAAAGTTGGGCAAATTGTGCCCAGTTCTAACCTCACGATGGAGCGTGAAATTCCTGCAATGTTAAGAGCAAGAGAAGCGGTTTATCCAGAGAGATTTTCGTTTCACTCCAGCCGGATGAGGATGAAGCACGTTACGCCGGAAGAGCTGAAGTCCATGGACAGCGACAGCGATCGATGTGCATTGGAGCTGTCGGACGCGGATGTGGATGTTATGGGTTACGCTTGCCTTGTTGCCATTATGGCGCAAGGCAATGGCTACCATAGGGAAAGCCAGAAAAGGTTGCATGAAGTGACCCAATCTAACGGTTACCCGACACCAGTGGTGAGCTCCGCTGGAGCACTGGTGGATTGTTTGAAATTAATGAATGCCAAACGGATTTCGTTGATTACACCATACATGAAACCGCTCACTCAATTGGTCTGTGATTACATCGAGTACGAAGGCATCGAAGTGCACGATTCTGTGTCGCTCGAAATCCCCAACAACTTAGAAGTTGCAGCCCAAGACCCTATGAATCTGGTCGATATCTATAAGCGGTTAGATCTCACTGGTATCGATGTGTTGGTCTTGTCTGCTTGCGTTCAAATGCCTTCATTGGCAGCAATACAAGCCGTGGAAGATGAATGCGGAATCCCTGTCATCTCTGCTGCGGTTGCAACCACGCATCAAATTCTGACTACTTTAGGGTTGGAGGCAAAGGTGCCCAACTGTGGAAAGCTACTGTCTTGAGGGTTAGTCGTATTCAAGGTGTCGCTATTACGGATAACAGATAGGAGAAAATCCCATGTTAACGTCAATTATTTTTTTCAATGTTGAGCGAGATAAAATAAACGCCGTCGCGGAGCAGCTCGCGGGCTTAAAAGAAATGTCGGAAGTCTTTTCTGTGAGTGGTGCTTTTGATTTGATTGCGATTGTTCGAGTGAATAAAGCGGATGATCTGTCTCGGCTTGTAACAGAAGAGATGATCAAAATAGAAGGCATCACCAAAACCGATACGATGTTGGCCTTCAAAGCGTATTCTCGACACGATCTTGAAAGCATGTTCAGCTTTGATTGAGCTTATGTTAGAGCGTTGTCGAATATATATACCCAAGTAACCTCAAGATGCTAGGTTCAGCGAGAGTTAACTGGCTTTCAGGCAAGGCATCGATTTGAAGATCTAGTCGTTCTAAATCAAAAATCGATAACGCAGTATGAAAGCCAGTTAAACTCGCCCTTGGGAGCCCATATTCTGCCCACTTCATCGTCTAAGAACTTGGAAAGGACTCATCATTCCGCTGCGTTCCTGATTTTGAAATAGAAAGGCTTGAATTGAGCAGAATATGAGGCTCTGAATCCTGCACCTTGAGGTCACTTGGGTATAGACCAAAAATAAAAAAGGTGACCGAGTGGTCACCTCAGACTGCTGACAAAGGTCTAGCCATCAGGCTAGACCTTTGATCTAATAGGGGTACTAGAATATGGATACTCCAACATGCTTCAAGAACCTTCTCCTCAACAGTACGAACTTGAAATGGTCACCATGGAACAACTCGTTCCTAAAGAACATTTAGTTCGCAAGATTGATAAAGCCATCGACTTCGAATTTATCCGTGATGAAGTCGCTCACCTCTATTGTAAAGATAATGGGCGCCCACC
>NZ_PIZL01000065.1:0-7757 GCF_002835515.1 Vibrio sp. vnigr-6D03 | reverse complement strand
AACTTTATGGGGTCACTTCAAATTGCTGGCTTTTGTATGGATATATATATAGAATTGCAATTATGCGTTGCGACGCGCTTCTACTGCGTCAGCGAGTTGGCGTAACACTTTTTCTGTGTCTTCCCAGCCAATGCATGCATCCGTAATCGACTGACCGTAAGTTGAAGCTTTACCATCCACTAGGTCTTGGCGACCTTCAACAAGGTGCGACTCAATCATGACACCAAACACTGCCTGTTCACCACCAGCAACTTGAGCGCAAACATCGTCGGCTACGTTCATTTGGCGCTGGTATTGTTTCGAACTGTTCGCGTGGCTGAAATCAATCATCACTTTTTGAGGTAAGCCAGAAGCTGCTAACTCATCTTTAATTTTTGCAACGTGTTCTGCACTGTAGTTTGGCTCTTTACCGCCTCGCAGAATGATGTGGCAATCAGGGTTACCCGCTGTTTCCACAATGGCTGAATGACCGTACTTAGTCACCGATAAAAAGTGGTGTGATGCGCTTGCGCTTCGAATGGCGTCTGATGCAATCTTAATGTTGCCGTCTGTGCCATTTTTAAACCCAACCGGGCAAGAAAGACCAGAAGACAGCTCACGGTGAACCTGAGATTCGGTTGTACGAGCACCAATCGCGCCCCAACTGATTAAATCCGCCACGTATTGCGGCGTGATCATGTCCAAGAATTCACTCGCTGTAGGCATGCCCATATCCGTTAAATCCAACAAAAGCTTACGTCCAATACGCAATCCATCATTCAATTTGAACGTGTCGTCAAGGTATGGGTCATTGATTAACCCTTTCCATCCAACCGTAGTACGTGGCTTTTCGAAATAAACACGCATGACAATTTCAAGGTTGCCTTTCAGCTCATCACGCAGTGTTTTTAAGCGTTTGCCATATTCCAGCGCCGCTTCCGTATCATGAATTGAGCACGGACCAATGATGACTAAAAGTCTGTCGTCTTTATCTTCTAAAATGTTGTGAATCGCTGTACGCGCTTCAAAAGTGGTTGAAGATGCAACTTCTGTGGTCGGATATTTCTCTAACACTGCTACGGGCGGAAGCAATTCTTTGACTTTATTAATACGAACGTCGTCGGTTTGGTACATACTACATCTTCCTGTCTTTTTATTATTTATACTGTGGAACGGCACAGCACACTTTGTTACAAAAACCTCAATAGTGTTAACTTATCTGCTAAAAATACGAACTTCAACGATTAATTTCTCTCAAGCCATATTTTTTATTACTTTCCCTTTTTGCTCAGCTATTCGACATTGATTGTGATGATGTGATCACATGCAGTCATTACGTAACGTATAAAAAAACACTCGCATTACGGCGAGTGTTTAGAAAAACGATATTTATCTGTTTAAGTTTAAGTTTAAGTTTAAGTTTGGAAGCAATCCCTACTTGGGTATAGGCATCACTCGGTTTCGCCCCAGTCGCTTCGCTTCGTACAGCTGAGTATCTGCGCGTTCTATCAAGCAATCTGGTGACTCACCTTCTTGGAATTCAGCCACACCAAATGAAGAAGTAATGCTATCAACTTGCTGACCACTACGTTTGTCTTTTACGCTAATTTTCTCAAAGCTGGATCTTACTGATTCCGCAAAGCGTATTGCCAACCTTAGCTTCTTATCTGGAACGATAAATGCGAACTCTTCACCACCGTAACGATAAGCTGTAACGCCTTCTCGGCACGCCCCTCTTAAGCGTTTGGCGATAGAGCGTATAACCGCATCGCCAAAGACATGCCCATACTGGTCATTAAAAGATTTGAAATGGTCTATGTCGAGTATGATCAAACTGAACGCGCTATTGTTACGACAAAAAGTAGAAAGATCTTTATCAAACGCTCTGCGATTCAATAAGTTGGTCAAACCGTCATAAAGCGCATCTTTTTGGAATTCGGCAAGCTGAGATTTTAGCTCACCAATTTCTTTGCTTGCGACGTTGAGCTGGCTATTCAAAAACTGCGTAGTTGAACGAATGTCTTTTGATTCAGTGATCAGGTTGCGCACCAATCCCATGACTTCTTCAAATGACAAACCCTCATCTTCCACTCTTGAAAGGTTGTCAAAGCTTCTGTCCATCTGCTTTTGGAAGGTACTAGTGTTTTCCAAGGTGTCATTCATGGAGTGTGACACTTCGGTGATGAGTTTTTCTAAACTTGTGCGAAGTTGTTGCACATCGGTTTCTTGCTTACTGGCAACGTAGTTTCTGTATAACGCTTCCCCAGTCGCTGGCGGGCAAAGCCCACAGTCCGACACCACTTGATCCAGCTCTTTGTTGAGTTCAGGCAAGGAATTATCAACATACGTATACCACAAGGCATAGTTAGTCGGTGTAGTAGGAACTTGATTTTTGATCATCAAAGGAACGGCTTTTTTCAGGTTCTCAGATGCTTTTTGAATGTCTTTTTTACTCATGCGTTATCACTACTGTCGTGCGCCTTTGTCGTCGGAACAAGTATAGATCATTCTAGGCGCTATTCATTGAACGTCCAATAGCTAACATCAAACCATTTTGGCAATAAACTCAAGAAAAAGAAGTCAAAAGCGTGTCTCCAAGCACTGCGAAAAAGCCAGTATGAAGAAAAAGGCAGGGGGAATGACTAGCGATAGCGAACTCTATGGATAATGGGGTTAATTAAATTTTAGAGTAAATTGATACAAGGCTTTTCCAGATTCTTCCGCGTGAAAATGCCCGTTACCTTCTACCCCTTTAAGCTCACCGGTACCGGAATCGCGTACAACAACCATCTGGCTACTAGCGACGCCTTTTTCAAACTTCCCATTGTGCTGAACAACCATACAGCCCGCTTTACCATCTATGGTGCCAGTTATGATTTCATAACCTACAAACACTGCATGATCAGCGGTTTGATGACACATGAGATACTGAATCTCACCAGCACCTTCAATACCACCTCGATAATTTTGGGTTACGGTTGCGAGCGATTGCTTGAATCCACCTTCACGTTGTACATAGGTGCTTTCGTCCCATGCTGTAATATGGAATTCACCGGAAAAAGATTTCATATGACACTCCTTGTCACTTGGGTATTTCCAATCCAATTTATCCTTGCCTCTTTTCGCTGGCGAGTGCATCTATAAGAAATATCTAAAAAAGAAGCCAATTCTTAAAAATAGGACAGCTCACCGTTTTTCTATCCGAATTAATTAAGCTTCGACCACGTTTGATAAAGACCTACAGCGTGCGTTAACCCAACCACCGTGCAGATAAGCGAACTCACCCACATAAAGGTTTGTTGTTCACGTAGCTCAATAAAATACGGGTGATGCACCATGTTAATCGCAACAATGCCAAAAATGCCTCGGGCTAAATAAACCGTTGTAATACCAGCCAACACCCATTTCGTTAAGGGTAATGGGATGATAAATCCAGCTGCCGACAACGCATACACTCCCCATATGGCTAATATCGTTGCGATACCAGCCGTCACAATGTGCGGATACCATCGACCTTGTTCTGCCATTTGAGCCATGCCCTCTCCAGCACCAAAAAATCGATACCATTCTGGCCCACCGAGTACAATACAACCATGCAAAAAAGCAGCAAAGAAGCTCATAATAGCCGCAGCCATTAAAACATTATTCATGGGGCTATCAGGCTCCTAACAAAGGTTTGTTTTTGAGTTTATGGTAATTTAGTGCAAGGTATAAGCAATGCTTCAGTGGGTATTCTGCGAGTGGCTTATCTATGTGAAATTCAATGGCGCGATTGCCCTGATAAGTCATTTCATCACCATATAGCTCTCTAAATGTTTCAACCAGTTTGGTTTGGCAATGAAAGTAAACACAATAAAGCTCTGGTTCGCTCTGTTTCCAACCTAGCCTTATAGTACTGCCATGTCGTGATAAATAACTTGGCTCTCCCCATTTCAGGGTTTCTTCTATCTCCCCTAAGTTTTCCTCTGCTGCCACCTCGTACAACAAAACTCTTACCTGCATAAGTCGCTCTCGAATGGCTTCGGGGTAATGTTCAAAAACTTTACTCACATCCTGATTCATTACGTTCTCCTGCGTCCGGCATCATATTCACAAACTTTACCTTAAGCTAACCTAAAGTGGGCTGCTCTTATCTCCTTACAAACGCTTACACTGTTTAATATTTCAGCGTGTTAGCATGCGCGCCATCAATGACTAAGATATGTGATATTTATCGCATTGTGATGAAGTTTTAGGTTATTTATGTCATCAACATTTTCGAATTACACTTCTGAAAGCGGCGCGCTTAATACAGAAAGCCATCTGCAACGCTCAGAGTTGATTCAGCAAGATCTCACCGTAGGTTATACCAGCGTAAGTGAAATGCAGGCGATAATGGGCATAGCGCAAACCATCATTCATCACAAAGAAGATCTGGTCTCGCACGTTTATGATTATTGCTCGCACAAGCTGGCATTTTCATTTTCTAAAGGTGTTCTAGTGCTCAAGGAACGCGGCACAAAAAGGAACAACACATTTCATTTTGAGGATATTACGTCATGAAAAAGTTCTTTTCCGTTCTACTTGTCGCTTCTGCAATGTCTGGTTGTGTATCAACTAACCCAGAAGACTCTATTATTCCAACAATGAACAGCATCGCAGGTATTCCATTTGCGGAAGAAAATAAATGTGAAACCGCGCTGGATGAAATGTACATGCACGTTTATAACGACAGCCCTGCAATGGTATTCAGTGTTGGACAGCGTTTCGGCTTCACTAACGATCAAATCAATGATGCGATCAAAGTAGCAAACAACAATGAAGACAGAGAAGTCTACATGCACACCATGTCAGAAAAACTCTGCAAATAACTCCCCTCATTCATTTCTCTCTTAGCCGCTCTTGTAGCGGCTTTTTTTGTACTATTCTTCGAAAGATCACCCCACCCTAGTGAACGGCATTGATTATTTATTCGTAGTATTGAAAGGACACCAATTTAAATTGCGCGCAATCTATTTACTTTTTAGTCGCGCGCAATTAATATGCTGACAAAATAAACATTGCGCACAATCTAAATTCAAAATACCGCCTAAATTCAAAATATCGAGGATTTTTATGTTTGCTGAACTTTTTTCCCAGTACTCTTTCACACTATGGGGCTTGTGGTTGATTCTATTCACTGTATTAGTTCAAGCCATTGTTGCTTCTGTTGCTCATCGCAAACAATCACACTATGTCCCTGGAATTGTAGACAGCCAACTGAGCCACGAATCCTTTGTATTTAGGAGCCATCGCACCCATCAAAACTCGCTCGATAACATCGCTGTATTTGTTCTCCCTGCTATCTTGGGAATATTCGCTGGTATGTCTTCAACAACACTGGCGGTTTTCGTTTGGATTTACGCCATCGCACGCCTAATTCACATGGTGCTGTACTACGTAATTGCAACAGAACGTAACCCTAGCCCACGCAGTTATTTCTATATGATTGGTTTTATTGCAAATTTAGGATTGTTCATCGCTCTTGGATTGAACGGCTTCTAACAAGCTCGTATAAATTTTGCTACTCTCTGCTTGCTTTCATATGGAAGGAGAAGAAAGTGCGATCAGAATTTATTGAAGGACAAGTCCGTTTTCGTCCTCACACCTTTGAGTTGCCGTTGGACTACCAACAGCCCAATGGCGACACTATTTCCGTTTTTGCCAGAGAACTGGTCGACATCAATAAAGACAGCGAATCGCTGCCGTGGTTGGTGTATTTTCAAGGTGGTCCTGGGTTTGCCTCACCAAGGGTGGATGGCAGTTCAGGTTGGGTGAAGCGTGCACTTCAGCAATTTCGTGTTTTACTGCTAGACCAACGCGGCACTGGCAATAGCAGCGTCATTACGTTTCAAACCTTAGAGGGTCAAAGTCCAGATCAGCAAGCACAATATCTAAGCCATTTCAGAGCAGACAACATCGTTCGTGATGCCGAAGCGATTCGTGAGAAATTTGGTGTTAAGCGCTGGAGTATTATTGGACAAAGTTTTGGCGGCTTCTGCTCTCTGACCTATCTGTCTATGTTTCCAGAAAAACTAGAACGTTCTTTAATAACTGGTGGCGTTCCTTCACTAGTTCGTCACGCCGACGATGTTTATCGAGCAACATACAAACGTGTGACAGATAAAAACAATGCGTTCTTTGCGCAGTTTCCAGCAGCGCAGGCTCAATGCCAGAAAATCGCAGACTTCATTCTAAACAATGATGTGACCTTGCCAAATGGTCAGACATTCTCGGTAGAACAATTCCAGTTAATTGGCGCCAATCTTGGCCGAAGCGGTGCTAACACGCCAATGTATTACTTACTGGAAAATGCTTTTGTCACGGTAAATGGCGAAGAAACACTGAGCTTTGGCTTTTTGAATGCCATGCTTCAAGAACAGGTTTTCCACACTAACCCGATTTACGCTTTGTTGCATGAATCTATCTACAACCAAAATGAAGCCTCTTCTTGGTCGGCACATCGTGTGAGAGATGAATATCCTGAATTCCACTACAACACGGGCAAACCGTTCCTGTTTACCGGTGAGATGGTGTATCCGTGGATGTTCGACCAATTCCAAGGTTTACAGCCACTCAAACAAGCCGCAGATTTATTGGCAGAGAAAACAAGCTGGGGCAGCCTGTACGATGTGGAAAAACTGGCGAGTAATTCTGTGCCAGTCGCGTGCGCTGTGTACGCAGACGACATGTACGTCGAAATGGATTATAGCCGAGAGACTCTGGCAGGCATTCCAAACAGCAAAGCGTGGATCACCAACGAATACGAGCACAACGGTATCGGCGTTGATGGAGAACGCATTCTCGATAAGCTGATTGAAATGACCGACGCAATCGCCAACTTGCCAAAATAGCCGCGGAGCAATTTAGGCGTATTCCCAAAGGATAACCACAGCAATGACACGCTTAGAACAACAGTGGCTGGACATCGATTTCTCTGGTGAAAAGGTGTGGTCTACTGAAAAACATGACATTTATCGTCAGCAAAAATCCAGTGCAGACATCGTTGTATTTACCTTGCCTTGTGGCAAAAAGAAAATCAGTGCGTCGGAAGCCATGCTCAATAAATTGGGGTTAGCTGGTGACACTAAAAAACCTCAATTTGACCTAGAGGAAGCATTGGCTGACATCAAGCTTCACGATGAAGACGCTATTTTTGTTTCGCACCCCAAAATGGTTTCACACGAACCTGACGATGTATGTTGTCGCCTTCTCACGCAGGACGATACCAATGTGTTCAACAACTTTACCCAAAACATCAGTGAAGAAGACTTAGATAACGCTTATGTCGAGCTGGATCATTGGGAAGTGTATGGCGCGTTTGTGGATGGAGAACTTGTCTCTGCCAGCAGTGTATACCCTTGGCAAGAAACCACATTTTTGGATTTGGGTGTTGTTACCACGCCAAAATACCGTGGCAAAGGCATAGGGAAAGCACTGGTTTCATTCATTGCTAAAAAGGTGAAACCAAGAGGCTACAGTGTTCAATATCGGAGCCAACTAGACAACCACGCTTCTTTGAAGTTAGCTAACTCCCTTGATTTGGTGTTGTTGGGCTATTGGTCTCCGCTCGAGTAATCAAAACACACAAGTTCGTTGATGCTTCCCTTGTTTACACTGCTTCACGATGTTCAAAAAAGCGTTTTGTGTTTCCTAAAATCACGCAGCGTAACGACTCAAATTATCGGCTCTGCCACCACAAACATAGCACCACAAACGAAAAAACCTCCCGGCTGGGAGGTTTCAGACTGCTGACAAAG
>NZ_PIZL01000064.1:0-7186 GCF_002835515.1 Vibrio sp. vnigr-6D03 | reverse complement strand
CAACTTTATGGGGTCACTTCACTTTAGCCCCGGCATTTCAAAGTAGATACAAAGATTTTACTTATTGATTAGTCATCTTTAATTAGAAGTATCGTGCTCAAGTTGTTAGTAAGATCCGTTGCTGATACACCTTCAAAGTCAATCGTCACCGAGCTTCCGTCTTTATCAACGGTTATACTTGAGTGATCATCATCGCCATTCACTGTACCTTTTATTTGCTCCAGCATAGACGACACTTCATTTTCAGATAAGTCCGTGAACAAATCACTCAAATCAAGCTTGTCACCTTCATTAATGTGGAAATCGGTAATGCTGTCTGTACTGCCATCTAAATCGGAGTTAACCCATTTAAAGACATCTGCATCGTCACCACCAGTCAGAATATCACTTCCTAGTCCACCAATTAATGTATCGTTATCATGACCACCATATAGGTAATCATTGCCACCTTGACCAAAGATTATGTCATCACCTTCATTCCCATGTAGGTGATCGGCTTTATCTTTATCCGTTGACTGATTGAACTCTTCAATGTTTTCGGTGATGTAATTATGCACTTGCGCATCAGACACTTCCGCTACATTGAGTTTACCTGCCACATACTCTTTGATTCCTTCGTAACCCTGTGCAGATACACCAGACATGTGCATAGAATCACCAAATAGAATGTCGTCACCTCTACCCGCAGAGATGGTATCGGCACCTGGAAGCTTATCTTCTGAAGTACCAAGGATGGCTTCAGCTAAATCATCTGCATCTACATTGGTTTGCACGTTACCATCTGAATCAAAATCTTTTAACTGATCTTCATTCAAGCCGCTGCCAATGCCAATTGCTTCCACCGTTACGCCGTTACTTTCGAGCATTTCGAACCCAAGCTCAGCTTGTGAAAGTGTCGTACTGTCTGCGTAGGATCCTCGACCAGCTATTTGTACAAATTCATGCTCTCCCGTTCCATCAGGTCTCATGTACCCTTGGAACGTTCCATAGTGGTAGCCCGACGTATAACTGTATACTTTTCCATGCGTATCGATAATTGTCTTTCCTGCGTAGCTATAGGTTTGACCCGGTACGTAATCAG
Organism: Vibrio sp. vnigr-6D03; assembly: GCF_002835515.1. Classification (NCBI taxonomy): domain Bacteria; kingdom Pseudomonadati; phylum Pseudomonadota; class Gammaproteobacteria; order Vibrionales; family Vibrionaceae; genus Vibrio; species Vibrio sp. vnigr-6D03. The sequence goes on along the minus strand of NZ_PIZL01000064.1, from coordinate 6,105 downwards.
CATTATTTAAAATATCATCTAACGTACGATCATTAGAATTCCCTGGTCTATTGTATACAACAGGGTTAGTAACATCCGTGTTGTAATAAGTTGGACGACCATCGGTAATGAAATACGCCATGTTATTGGCTTCTGGATGTGTTGTTTTCACCGTTTCAAACCAGTTATTGGTAACAGTGAATGCATCTTCATAATTCGTGCCGCCGCCAGACTTCAAGCTGTCTAAAACAGTTTCAAGCTTGTCTTTAGCACCTGCATCAGCAAGATCCACACTCACGCTTGTATGCGCCAATGTATCGAAATCTACCAACATCACATTAACCGTACCGGAGTGCTCACCTTTTGCACTGTTGATCAAGCTATCAAAGACTTCCTCTAGCTGGTCTTCGATATCTTCAACATTGCTGCTTCCAACACTACCTGAAGTATCAACCATGAATGCAATATTATAATCTTGCCCATGAGTAACAACGGTGCCAGTAGTATCGCCGACAATGGTGTCATGCGTGTCGCCAGTCGTGTTGCTTTGCCCATCACCACTCATTGTTACGCCAGCAAAATCACTGAGGACGATAGAGTCATCCCCTGAGGCTGTATTTGCTGTATCACTTCCTTCCTGAGAAGTTGCAGTTACAGAAATTTCCGCTGCGTTAGTTGCAGTAGTTACTAGAGTCAAACCAGATAAGGTCACCGATGTTGCATCGGAAGACCAAAGACCAGAAAGCGTGATAGTACCATCACTTGAAGCAGTACCGATGACCGCTCCACTGCTGTCTTTCAATACATCGCCTTGAGATAGACCAGAGATCTCAATCTCCGTTAACGTCTCACTTCCGTCAACATCGGTTAAGGATGCTTCAATATTCAATGGGTATTCAGATGACGTAGGCTCAACTTTTATCAACGAACCTGTGTCTGGGTCGAGCTCGAAAATACCATCTTCAAACTGAACATACTTAATGTTGTGCAAATGCAATGAATTAACTTCATTCGCTCCGTCTTCAGAGAAATTGAACCAACGGTCATTACTGTTAAAGCCAGAGCCTTTGCTGATTTCGTAATCCGTGCTGCTGCCTTTTAGGATTGCAACATCTTTCGCATTAGGATCGTAATGATTTGAACCATACAACGCATCAGTGCCGTTACCCGCTACAAGAATGTCATCACCTAGATCACCTCTGATGTCATTTTTAGAGTTCTTAGCACCGACTAGAATATCGTTGCCGTCTCCACCTGATATTGAATAACTAGCGCCATTGTCGAATTCACCAAATACGTAATCACGCTCTGACGTACCTGACCGCTCGCCCCACACATCAATAATTTGAGTGTTCTCAATACCAAACTCTGTTCCATCGAAGTTTTCAGGTAAGAAATCTTCATAGGTCATTCCAAATGTAGGAAACTCAGAGTAGACATAAGTAGGGCTACCTGTGAGCGATACATTAACCTCTGGCGCATCAGCTACTGGGGTCACATCTAGGTACGCGCTACCCGTGTCTGTTAACTTACCGTCGCTAACAGTGAAATCGAACTTAATATCGTCCGCAGACATATCCCCGTTAGGGTGGAACACCGCACCTGTCACTTGACCGTGAGAGTTAGTTGTAACAACAAGCTCTCCTTTTGACTCATCGACAGAAAGAGCGGAAATAAACAAGTCGTCTTGATTTTCGTCCGTCGCCGTATTCAACAGTAGCTGTAATTTAGCCGCATCAATAACAAACGCGTTATCTTCTGCAGAGTTACCTAAGTCTGTATCGCCGTTAACAACAGGCGCTCTCTCTAGTGCAGACTCGGAGCTTGGAATGGTAATGTCTACAACTGCCGTGTCATCACTTTCCTGCCCATCAGAATCGATTGCTTTATACTCGATTTCGTCATTAATTTCTGAATCAACTACTTCGATATTCGATAAAGTGAAGTTTGAATTCTGACCTGCTGTTGTCGTCAAACGAATTTCATCAAAACCACTGTCTAATTGAAGGTTGGCAACATATTGAGAGTTCTGAATGTCACTGGACGAATCAACTATAACGGTTTTCTGTAAAACGCCGTCTTTGTAAAGCTCGATATGAACCTTGGCGTCAATCCCAAGATCAGTATCTGTATAATGGCCATGTAAACTACCAAGCGAGATATTCGCCTCAGTTACATTCGTACCATCGCCAAAATCAATAGAAATATATTCTTTGGTGTCACTTTCAACTTCATTGCCGTTGACACCAATGCCATTTTCATTAACTGCGCTGTGATAATTCAGTGTTCCCTGAATCAAGGAACCATCATCAGCAATACTTCCCCCAGTTATCACCAAACCACTTTCTAAAGCGATTTCTGTCAAGTCATTAATTGGGGTATCGCCATGGTAATCAGTCGCATCAAATCTGAAATCAGCATTAACATTCCCGTCTAATTCATACTTAATGTTAGAGGTATCATCAACTTTTGAACCTACAGACAAATCTGTTCTAGAACCATCATCATTAATTACATATAGCGTTCCAAACTCTGGAAGGCTGGTAATAACAATACTTGTTGTTTTACTTGAATCCGCATCATCTTCGGTATCAGTTGCATGACCAGAGAATGGAACATCAAAGACACTAGATGTAGATGATACTGAGAAATCATTAACTTCAGGTCCTTCGTTCACGTAAACTGAATCTGTAGAGCCATATTGAGAACCATTTGGATAAGTTATAGATACGCTCACTTCAAAATCACTGCCCTCGGCAGGAGTTACATAGGAACCTTCTACTTTTCCACTGTTAATTTGCTGCTCAGACAATGTAATTGACTGTACTCCAGAAGGTAAAGTAACAAGTAAGACAGTTCCTACTGTCGCTCCTTTTGGAAGATCTATCTGGTACGCAATATTTTGACCAATCTCAGAGCCTGCCAACACTTCATCATTATTTGCATCACTGGTAATAGTCACCTCTGGCTTAAACAGGTCTTCAACTGTGTAAACCTCGTCACCAAACTTAAACGACTCAAATTCTCTAAAGACGTTTGTGTCTTTCTCCGTTGGTTCATAGATGACAATTTCGCCATTGCTATTAATACTTATCTGGTATTCGTCGATATTACCTGTGAATACCGCACGATCATGATGAGCACCGCCGTCGGCAACAAAATAATCATTGTCATCGTCCGACACCATTCTAAGTTCGTCATTACCACCGCCAAGAAGCACGTAATCATCAGCCGACTGAGATACAGCAGGGTCAAAGGTGCCGTGATAATAATGAACCGTATCAGATGCCTCACTAACATTGCCTGCAGGATCCGTTTCCTTCGCAAACATAAACTCATTGTCATTGGTAGGCGTTGCACTGATATTAGAAATATCAAGAGTCCAACTTAAGTCATCTTGAACAATCGCCGTTCCGATTAGGACGTCTTTTCCGTCTTCATCTTTAGCAAACACCTCAATAGTGTTACCAGCCTCACTACCCGTACCATGCAGAGTCACTTCAGAGTAATCACTGTTTTCCGAATCATCAGTAATGTTTGTGATGGATGGTTTAGCCACAGTGGTGTCCAGTTTCGCACTGTCACTGCCCTTCTCTGACACGTTGCCCGCCGCATCCGTGATGATTGCTTCCACCGTCAGTGTCGCGCCTTCCGCCGGTGCTCCCACTGTCGTCAACACTTCGCCTGCGTCGATGTGAGCTTGTGTCAGCTCGATTTCCGTGCCGTTAACGGTCAAAGTATCGCCTTTCACCGCGCCTGTGCCTGTCAGGCTGATGGTCACGTTCACATCACCGTCCAACTCCGACTTGCTGATCAGACCGTCGTTATCCGTATCTTCTGCGATGACCACGCCAGGCGCTCCCGCCGCAGTAGTATCCAGCTTCGCACTGTCACTGCCTCTTTTTGACACGTTGCCCACTGGGTCCGTGATGGTCGCGTCCACCGTCAGTGTAGAGCCCTCCGCCGGTGCTCCCACCGTCGTCAACACTTCGCCTGTGTCAATGTGATCTTGTGTTAGCTCGATTTCTGTGCCGTTAACGGTCAAGATGTCGCCTTTCACCGCGCCGGTGCCTGTTAGGCTGATGGTCACGTTCACGTCACCGTCCAGCTCCGACTTACTGATCAGGCCGTCGTTATCCGTATCCTCTGTAATAGTCACACCTGGCGCACCCGCCGCGGTGGTATCCAGTTTCGCACTGTCTGTGCCTTTCTCTGACACGTTACCCAACGCATCCGTGATGGTCGCATCCACCGTCAGTGTAGTGCCCTCTTCCGGTGCATCTACGCTCGTCAACACTTCACGTGCATTGATATGAGCCTCAGTCAGTACAATGGCCGTACCGTTCACTGTTAGCGTATCGCCTTTCACAGCACCGGTACCTGTCAGACTGATAGTGACGTTTACGTGACCGTCCAGCTCTGCAGCACTGATAATACCGTCGTTGTTCGCATCTTCTGTAATGATTACAGACGGAGCTAAATCAGTGATACCGAGTGGTGGCAACAAGGTCGCACTCGCTTGACCATCACCATCAACCAACCAATAGTTACCGTCAGGTGTTTGAACTATCACTGGTGGGGTACTGTCGTTCTCTATCTCTGGAATATGCAGCCACTCGGTCAGCTGACCGTCGTTGTTTAAGATAAACAGTGTTACACCGCCGCTTTGTTGCGGTGCTGCGATAACGGGAATACCGTCAACATAACCAGCGCTCGAGAAGTAGAAATTAACACCACTCAGTTCATCAGTATGAATCAAACTACCGCCGTCAATACGATAGATATCAACTTCATGATCGTGACTATTTGAGTAGATGGCATAAACGCTACCATCGGCCGTGGTATAGGTCTCTACTGCGTTGCCTCCCCGGCCCTCATTACCGAGTGCTACTTGCGAATCCAGTTGGGTTAAATCGCCTGTCGTCGAATCAATGCTGTACAGCGTCAACCCTGTACCATTTGATGCAACCAGATAATCCACACCATCTTTGCTAATGATACTTACTGAACTCACTAAATCACCGGCAGCGGTAATTTCTGATGCCTCTTCTGTTAGCTCACCTGTCGCTTGGTCATAAGTAAGACGCGTAATCGCATCACTAGCAGGACGAGCAACATAAATATATTCTGTGCCGTCATCAGCTTCGTAGATAACGTTTTCTCGGATATAATCTTGTGAGTAACCAACTACTTCGCCACCATTAAACTCGACTGTTCCATCAGAATTGATGTTCCAAGCAGAAATCCCCGAATAATTTTGAGAAGTAACAAACAGCGTTGGCACACCATCAACATGACTGGTGTTTGACTGTGTCAAACCGTTACCTAACATGCCAGGTTGTATACCTGCAGCGATGAGCTGATCGGTAATATCGCCTCCACTAGTAGTCACAACTGTGTTAGTGGTACTGTCGAAGGTAATACGGTCAACTTCAGTCAACGTACCATCGTTATTTAAACGCGATATAGTTGTTAAGCCGTTAACCCCCCACATACTTGAAATAATAAATGGCACGCCATCAATAGTAATGGATGTCGTCGTCCACGTAGGTCCATCTCCACCTTCAACGGTATGTTGTAACGTTGTCGTATCAGTAACAGTTGTTTGGTTACCCGCTGCATCAGTCACATCCATGCTTACTGTAATGATGCCATCGTCCAAGGCCGATAAATCTTGGGATGTAATTGTCACCGAGCCACCTGCTGAAATGGTTACATCGCTGGCAGCAACTGTGTGGATGTTTCCATTGGCATCAGTAATAACTATTTGACTGATTGTCGAACCCGGTTCAACACTAGCTGTAAAGCCAGATTCTGTGGACTCAACACCAACCAACTTTTCATCGCCACCGTCGTCAAAATCAATATTAGCGCTAACCGCCGTGTCCACTTCGATGCTGGATGTCGCTTGCGTCGCCGCATTGCCGGCCACGTCGCTGACGTCCGCGGTAATGCCTTCCAGACCTTCTTCGAAGTTCGCCACGTCCGCCGCCGGAACCACGATGCTCCAGACGTTGCCTTGAACCTCACCTGTGTAGGTCTTGCCGTCGATGGTCACGCTCACCAACTGACCGTTTTCTACGTTCGTGGTGGTGCCGCTGATGGTCAGCGCCTGACCTTTCTCGC
>NZ_PIZL01000063.1:0-19327 GCF_002835515.1 Vibrio sp. vnigr-6D03 | reverse complement strand
GACCTTTGTCAGCAGTCTGAATAGCGACCTAATAGGTCGCTATTCTTCGTTTATGTTGTGACTTTGGGTTAATGTTCTACGCAACCATTCCATGTGGATCGATAACAAACTTCTTCGCGACACCGCCATCGAACTCGCTGTACCCATCGGGTGCTTCATCCAAGGAAATAACTTGAACATTAACGGCTTTGGCTATGTCGATTTTATCCCATAGAATCGCTTGCCCTAATTGCCTGTGATATTTCATTACGGGGCATTGACCCGTGACAAAATAATGCGATTTCGCCCAGCCTAGACCAATACGTACACCGAGTTGCCCCATCTTTGCAGCTTCATCGACCGCCCCGGGATCGCCTGTCACGTACAAGCCCGGTATACCGATACCGCCACCAGCACGGCACACGTCCATCATGGTGTTAAGAACCGTTGCAGGTTGCTCTTTGTGATGCGAACAACCATGGCTTCTCGCTTCAAAGCCAACGCAGTCAATTGCTGCATCCACTTCTGGCACACCTAGGATCTGCTCTATCATTTCTGGAACGGTGGATTCCTCTCGAAGATCTATCGTTTCACAACCAAAGCTTCTTGCTTGCTCCAAGCGCGCTGGAATCATATCCCCGACAATCACGCACGCTGCCCCTAGCAAATGAGCAGAAGCGGCACACGCCAATCCAACAGGTCCCGCTCCAGCGATGTATACCGTTGAACCCGGTTGAACCCCTGCCGTCACGGCTCCGTGATAGCCAGTTGGGAAAATATCCGACAGTAGTGTGAGATCTTTGATTTTCTCTAACGCACCTTCACGGTCATCAAACTTAAGTAAGTTGAAGTCGGCATAAGGCACCATAACGTATTCCGATTGCCCACCAACCCAGCCACCCATATCGACATAACCGTATGCAGCGCCGGGGCGCGCAGGATTTACGTTTAAACAAATGCCGGTATTGCCTTCTTTGCAGTTTCGGCATCGGCCACAAGCAATATTAAAGGGAACAGAGACAATATCGCCCACTTCAAGAAACTCGACATCTCGCCCACATTCAATAATTTGCCCCGTAATTTTGTGTCCAAGAACCAGCCCTGCTTCTGCCGTCGTTCGCCCGCGAACCATGTGTTGGTCACTGCCACAAATGTTGGTTGTGATCACTTTTAAAATGACGCCATGTTGGCACGCTCGCTTGCCCATCATAAGTTCTGGGTAAGCAATGGGCTGAACTTCAACACTGTTCTCGCCCATGTACACCACACCGCGGTTTCCATGATTTCCACACATAAATTCCATATCCCTATTCAATTTGATTTGCTGCTCAGTTCGCCTCACATCGACAGGTACAAAAAAGTCGGTACGAGAAAACCAGTGAGCCCCTTTCCAGTTAATCGGTTTATGTGTGGGTAAACATGTCCATATAAGACGCTAAATCGACTGTTTGAGACATGTTAAGAATCTTGAAAGTTAAGACTGCTTAAAGTTGACGATCTCGCTTTAGGTTTGCCTAACAAAACAGAAAACCCCTATTCAATAGGGGCTAAATCTGCTTTTCAAAGATAGGCACTGTTACTTGAACAAACGAACTACTGCTCGAATACGATGGTTTTATTGCTGTAAAGGAACACGCGCTTTTGAATACGCAGTTGAACTGCTTTGGCGAGCGTCAGTGATTCAACGTCCATCCCTTTCTTGGCTAAGTCCTCGGGGTAAAAGCTGTGATTCACCACTTCCATGCCTTGAGTAATGATCGGACCTTCATCCAGTTCATCACTCACATAGTGAGCCGTCGCGCCTAACAGTTTTACCCCTTTTTCATAAGCCTGATGATAGGGTCTCGCGCCTTTAAAGCCTGGCAGAATAGAATGGTGAATATTGATGGCTTTACCTTCCAAGCGTTTACAAAATCCGTTCGACAGAACTTGCATGTAACGCGCCAAGATCAATAGCTCGCATCCATATTCCTCCATGATTTGTTCCACTTTTGCTTCTTGCTCCAATTTAGTTTCTTTCGAAATTGGGAAGTGGTAATACGGAATACCATGCCACTCAGCAAGCGGTTTCAAATCGGGATGGTTGGAGACAATAGCACCCACTTCTACATTTAGGTTTCCGGTGCGGTAGCGATAGAGCAAGTCGTTCAAACAATGGTCGTACTTGGACACCATAATCACCACTTTGGTTTTATGGTTGGCGTTAGAAACTTCCCACTCTAAGTCGAACTTGCTCCCTCTAATATTGAGTTCTTTTGTGAATTGTTCTGAATTGAAGCTCGCGCCTTCCATCATTCGAAAATCCACACGGATGAAAAACCGCCCTGATACCTCATCGTCAAATGAGCTCAATTCACTGATGTAAGCATTCCACTCGTACAAAAAGCGAGTAACTACATCAACCGTTCCCTGTCGGCTTGGGCAGCTAGCGGTAAGAATATAGTGCTGTGTCATGCCATTCCCCTTCGGTATGTCGGCGGTTAGGTTCTATCGGCGACTAAACACCGACGTTTAAAGAAAAACCATATTCTTTAGAGGCATCTTGCAACCATAAACACAGGTAGTCTGCAAAGCTTCTGCGTACGATTAAATCGACTTGATGATCTCCGCGTCGAATCATGTGCACGGAGCTTTTCGCAAACACGGTGCCGACGACTTTGCCAATAGGAAACGACTCTAAATCGGTGTCGTAAGGACACGACTTTTTAATAACATCCAGAGTGTGTTTCCCACTCAGGCGTATCACCGTTTGTGCACCACTCACATCAACCACAGAAAAGTGCCCGTTCAATTCGTTTCTCAGATCTGCCTCTAATACGATGTGTGATTTTTCCTTAGAGACAATAAGCCATTCATCGGGTGACATCCAATAAATGCTGGTCTCACCTTCTGTTTTTGATTGGCAAGCAGAACGAGGTAATGTCAATCCAACCGCATTTTGAATGCCTAATACAAATTCAGGATCATTGCCGTTTCCACGAACAATGATATGAGTCAGTGCAGCCAACTCCCGAATTTCGACGCCATTCCCTTCATTCAAATTCGCCTCTGCTGAAAGCGCGACGTGTTGCAACGGAGAATCCATTCTAGGGGCAAATTTCATTTCATTATTCGACATTTTGGCGCTCTCCCTTTGGATCATAAAATACAGAACTGGTGATCTCAGCTTCTAAAACCCTGCCATCGGCTAACGGAAAATAAACCGACTCGCCTAACATGGCTAACCCATTTTTGATCATCCCCAGAGCAATGGAGTGCCCTAAACATGCGCTGTAGTAACTTGAGGTCACGTGACCGATCATTGTCATCGGAACCGGTTCTTTAGGGTCAAGTACCGCTTGTGCCCCCTCAGGTATAACGGCTTGGCTATCTTTACAACGAAGACCAACAAATTGCTTCCTATCGGTACGAGATGTATCTTCCCGCTCCCATGAACGCTTGCCAATGTAACTGAATGCCTTCTTCTTACCGACAATCCAATTCATGTCCATATCCTGAGGTGTAACCGAGCCGTCCGTATCTTGTCCTGCGATGATAAAGCCTTTTTCTGCACGTAGAATGTGCATGGTTTCGGTTCCGTACGGAGTGATATCGAACTCTCTCCCCGCTTCCATAATCGTTTCCCAAACGTAAGATCCGTAATTGGCTTGCACGTTAATTTCGAAAGAGAGCTCCCCAGTAAAACTGATTCGGAAAATACGCGCTTTCACGCCGGCAACTTCGCCACTCTGCCACGTCATGTATGGGAAAGATTCGTTCGACACATCCCAATCTGGCGCTATTTTTTCGAGCAGCTTTCGGCTATTCGGACCAGATATCGTCATCGTCGACCAATGATCTGTAACGCTGGTAAAATACACATTAAGTTCTGGCCATTCGGTTTGGTGCCACAACTCCAACCATTGCAAAACGGCCGCTGCGCCCCCCGAGGTAGTGGTCATAATGAAGTGATTATCGTTGATGCAAGAGGTCACACCGTCGTCGAAAATCATCCCATCTTCCTTACACATCACGCCATATCGGCACTTTCCGGGCGCAAGTTGGCTCCAAGGGTTGGTGTAAATTCGATTGAGAAACTCACGCGCATCGGCACCCTGAATATCGATTTTACCCAGCGTTGAGGCATCCAAGATCCCCACACTGTTTCGCGTAGCTAAACATTCTCGGCTCAGGGATTCCTGCATGGTTTCATTGCCTTTTGGGTAATACCAAGGGCGCTTCCATTGGCCAACATTTTCAAAGAGCGCACCATGCTCAATGTGCCATTTATGCATGGAAGTAAATCGAGCAGGGTCAAACAAATGCCCCGCATCACGCCCCGCTAACGCACCGAAAGTGACAGGTGTGTACATGGGTCGGAAAATCGTGGTGCCTGTTTCTGCGATGGTTTTTCCCATCGCCTTCGCGGCAATTGCCATACCATTGATGTTGCCAGTTTTACCTTGGTCGGTTCCAAAACCCATTGCGGTATAGCGCTTGATGTGCTCTATGCTCTCAAAACCTTCTCGGGTTGCCAGCACAATCCCTGCCGCTATCACGTCGTTTTGGAAATCGACAAACTGCTTTGGTGCGCGGCTAATAGAGCGCTCATGAGGACATAAGTAGAGTTCCATTGAATCGCTCATAATGGGCTCTTCTATTGCTGGAAACTCTCCTAAATCTTGATTTGGTTTAACGCCAAGAGAACTAAGAAGGCTTTGGACTTCGGCAATCGCCTGATCGGCAATGGCGTTTAGGCTGTATGCCCCATTAACACCGCCAATACAGGTTTGGTCCTGAACCGTTTTACCCGGAACAAAACCCAAACTGTCTTCACACCAAACGGGTTTGGAACCTGTGTGACAAGACAAGTGAACTGCTGGGCTCCATCCACCCGAGCTGGCAATGGTATCGCAGCTCACTTCAACCACGCTACCTATCACCTTATCGCCCGCTTCGTTAATCGGCGCGACTTTGGCACTTTTTACTCGTTTGTTTCCACATGCCTGAATCACGCACGAGCCTTCAAAAACAGAAATGCCCTGATCAATCGCCCAATCCATGAGATGTGCAGCGACTTGTTTACGTGAATCCACAATGGCAGCGACATGCTTACCGGCTTCTACCCACGCTTTTGCTGTTTCGTATGCGCCATCATTGGTTGTCATTAGCAAAAGCGCTTCACCTGGTACAACCCCATACTGGCGCACATAAGTCGTTACTGCACCAGCAAGCATGTTACCCGGCAGATCATTGTTGCCATACACTAACGGGCGCTCAATCGCACCGGTAGCCAAAACGACCTTTTTTGCACGAATACGATGAAGTCGCTGACGTGGACCTTCGGTATTTTCACCGAGATGATCGGTGCGTCTTTCCACTACCCCGACAAAATTCTGGTCGTAGTAACCAAATGCCGTGCTGCGGCTTAGGATCATGCACTTACTGTCTTTACTGAGTTCGATTATCGTCTCATCAATCCAGTCTGACGACGTGAGTCCGTTGATTTTGGTGTTGGAAGACAAGAGTGCGCCACCGAGTTGGTGCTGTTCGTCTACCAAGATGATTCTGAGCCCTTGCCCGATCAGTTTTTTGGCTGCGGTCAAACCCGCAAAGCCGCCACCTACAATCAAGACATCGCAATGGTGGTTCATCTTGTCGTATTCGTCGACATCTGGTGCTGTTGGAGTATTGCCTAAACCCGCGGCTTTACGGATGTATTTTTCGTACGTTGGCCACAGTGATTGAGGATACATAAAGGTTTTGTAGTAAAAACCTGGGGGCATCATGCCACCGGCCAACTTTCCTAGCCCAGCTTTGAAATCGATATCGATATTTGGCCAACCTGAAACACTGCTGCACACTAAGCCTTCATAAAGCTCTGTTTGCGTTGCTCTTAAGTTTGGAATGGTCGTACTGGCTGAACTGCCAACTTGTAAGATGGCATTCGGCTCTTCTGCGCCGCTGCCAAAAATGCCGCGAACACGACCGTATTTGAAACTTCGCCCGACGATATCGATGCCATTTGCCAACAAGGCTGATGCGACTGTATCCCCCGCGTAGCCAGTAAGCTGCTTGCCGTTGAAGGTAAAATTAATTGGTTCGTGTCTGTCTATCAATCCGCCAGATTGTGTGCGATTGGACTGTGTCATTCCTGTACCTCCGACGTAGATTGCTTAGGCGACTGCCCCATTTCGTAGACTTCAACAATCTCGTATGAGACCGTGTCTCGCGTTACGTTGAAGAACTTTCTACACCCTGTGGCATGGAACCACATTTCATGATGCAACCCTTTCGGATTTTTACGGTGGAATAAGTATTCACCCCATTCTTTATCACTTAGTGACGCAGGCTCGAGGGGTCGCTCGATGTGCGCCTCTCCAGCATAAGAAAACTCTTCTTCTTCACGATGTTCCTGACAGTAAGGACAATACAAGTGCAACATAATTAACTCCTAGTGCGCGACACCTGCAGCGCCATGTTCATCAATCAAATACCCTGATACAAAACGATCCATCGCGAACGGTTTTGCTAGCGGATGCGGGTCGTCATACGCGATTGTATGAGCAAAAACATGCCCTGATCCTGGCGTTGCTTTAAAGCCTCCTGTTCCCCAACCGCAGTTAAAATACAACCCTTTGATTGGTGTTTTACTGATAATGGGGCAGGCATCTGGACAGGTATCAACGATCCCTCCCCAGTGGCGGTTTAACCTCACTCGGCTAACAATTGGGAACATTTCCTTAATGGCAGAAATAGTGTGTTCGATTACCGAAAATGACCCTCTTTGCCCGTAGCCTAAGTAGCTGTCTATACCCGCACCGATGACCAAATCACCTTTATCCGATTGGCTCATGTAGCCATGGACATGATTAGACATCACAACGGTGTCGAGCACTGGTTTCAATGGCTCAGAAACCATCGCCTGAAGAGGGTGAGATTCCAGTGGAAGAGACAAACCCACCATATTGGCTAACACACCAGAATTTCCAGATGCCACGCAGCCAACCTTGTTTGCACCAATAAATCCGTTTGATGTTTCCACGCCAACGACACGACCATCTTGAACCCTTATGTCGGTGACTTCCGTTTGCTGAATAAGATCCACACCCAGCTTGTCGGCGGCGCGAGCAAATCCCCATGCGACGGCATCGTGACGCGCCGTACCGCCTCTCGGTTGCCAGCTTGCGCCCAAAACGGGATACCGAGCGTTGTCTGAGCAATCCAGAATAGGCACCATTTCTTGCACTTGGTCTCGGTTGAGAACCTCGCCGTCTATTCCGTTTAGGCGATTGGCGTTCACTCTTCTCTCAATGTCTCTCATGTCTTGTAGGGTATGCCCTAAGTTCAGTACGCCTCGTTGGCTGAACATTAGGTTGTAATTCAAATCGACTGACAACCCTTCCCATAACTTCATGGCATGTTCATACAGCTTTGCCGCTTCATCCCAAAGGTAATTTGAACGTACAATCGTGGTGTTTCGTGCTGTGTTACCACCACCTAAGTACCCTTTTTCAACCACAGCGATATTCTTTACCCCGTGATTTTTTGCCAGATAATAAGCTGTCGCCAAACCATGACCACCGCCGCCTACGATGATCACATCGTAAGCCTTTTTGGGCTTTGGGTTACGCCATACACGCTGCCAGTTTTCATGGTATGAAAGAGCATGCTTGAACAGACCGAACCCTGAATATTTGCTCATTGTTGATTCCTTTCTACTACGCAGTCACAACTGTGTCTGACTAACATTCAATGACGTTGACGGCTAAGCCACCACGTGACGTTTCTTTGTACTTATCCAACATATCTTTTCCAGTATCTCTCATGGTTTTAATCGCGGTATCGAGAGAGACAAAATGGCTACCATCACCTTTCAACGCCATGGATACAGCGTTAATCGCTTTCACCGCTGCCATGGCGTTGCGTTCAATACACGGTACTTGAACGAGTCCTCCAACTGGGTCGCACGTTAAGCCTAGGTTATGTTCCATCCCAATTTCCGCCGCGTTTTCAACTTGCTCGGGGGTCGCCCCAACCGCTTCAGCCAACCCTGCAGCAGCCATTGCACATGCCGACCCCACTTCGCCTTGGCACCCAACTTCTGCACCTGAGATAGAGGCGTTGGTTTTGCATAGCATGCCAATAGCTGCAGCACTCAAAAGAAACCGAATAACACCTGCTTCGTTACCATTGCAAAACTCTAGGTAATATTTAATCACAGCGGGAATAATGCCTGCTGCGCCGTTAGTGGGGGCTGTTACTACTTTGCCACCGGCTGCGTTTTCTTCGTTAACCGATATGGCGTACAGGTTTACCCACGCCATAGAGTCGAGATGCCGAATTCCGGTTTCTTGATTCATGTCGCACAGGTCGCGATGCATTTGAGGTGCGCGCCGCTTAACCGATAACCCACCAGGAAGAATCCCATCCTTGGTTAGCCCTCTGTCGATGCAACTTGTCATGACACCCCAGATTTCATTGATACCATCCAGTACGCTCACTTCATCACGAAACGCACATTCGTTTGCTAGCATAATTTTATGTATCGGGTGTCCAGTTTTATTGCAGATGGCAAGCAACTGTTCTGCTGTATTAAACGGGTATGGAATAGGCGCAGCTTGAACGTTGAAAACTGAGTTTTCTTTCCCTTGCTCAACAACAAACCCACCACCTACGGAATAATAGGTTTTGCTATTAATAACGGCGCCTTCCGCGTTGCTGGCTGTTAGCGTCATCGCGTTAGGGTGCCCAGGCAAGATCTCCTCACCTTTGAAAAGCATGTGTTTTTCTTCAAAAAAACGAATCCATTTGTCTTGGTTTAGAAAAATCAACTCGGTTGCGTTGATAGAACGAATACGAGCCTCAATTTCTTCCGATTGAACCAATTCCGGTGTGTAGCCCTCTAAACCAATTTTCACGGCCGTATCGGTACTGTGCCCCTTCCCTGTTGCACCTAATGATCCGAACAACTCACATTGGATCTCTTCCACTGAATCGATGACGTTTTGCTGCGCGAGTTCCTCTACAAACATGTTGGCGGCTTTCATCGGTCCCACGGTATGGGAGCTAGACGGCCCCACACCTATCTTAAACATGTCGAATATACTGATTGCCATAATGCCGTACCTATCAAGTCGCATTTACTAGCGATAAACCGGATGCTCAGAACAAAGCTTTTCGACTTGCTCTTTCACTTCTTGGACGACAACATCAGACTCGATATTATCGAGAATGTCGCATATCCAGTTTGCCAGTAGTGCCACTTCTTGCTCTTTAAAGCCACGCGTTGTAACCGCTGGGGTTCCTATCCTCAGACCGCTCGTCACGAATGGGGATTGAGGGTCATTCGGTACTGCATTTTTGTTCACGGTGATATTGGCACGGCTTACTGCTTCATCCGCCGCTTTCCCGGTTAAACCTTTACTTACTAGGCTCAATAAAAACAAATGGTTGTCTGTTCCGCCTGAAATCACTTCGTAATCTCGTTGCTGAAAAACCTCTGCCATTACCTGAGCGTTTTTCACAACTTGGCGTTGGTAGCTAGCAAAATCCTCCGACATCGCTTCTTTGAAGGCGACGGCTTTAGCCGCAATCACGTGCATTAACGGACCACCTTGCCCACCGGGAAAAACCGCTGAATTCAGTTTCTTTTCTAGCGCTTCGTTTTTACGGCAAAGGATCAACCCGCCACGTGGTCCACGTAATGTTTTGTGCGTTGTTGTTGTGACAACGTCGGCAAATGGTACGGGGTTCGGATATTCACCAGCGACGATTAAGCCTGCTACATGAGCCATGTCCACCATTAAGTACGCGCCTACCGAATCGGCTATTTTGCGGAATCTTTCCCAATCCACCACTCGTGAATAAGCGGAAAAGCCTGCAACGATCATTTTTGGTTGATGCTCAGAAGCCAATGCTTGAACTTGGTCGTAGTCAATTTCACCTGTTTCTTCGTTTAAGCCATATTGAACGGAGTGATATTGCTTACCAGAAAAACTGACTTTTGCGCCATGGGTTAAATGCCCACCGTGAGCTAGGCTCATCCCCAATACGGTGTCACCTGGGTTTAATAGCGCCATGTAAACAGCTGAATTCGCTTGAGAGCCTGAGTGTGGCTGTACGTTCGCATAGTCCGCTCCAAAGAGCTGCTTTGCTCGTTCAATCGCAATCGATTCCACAACGTCTACATGTTCACAACCACCGTAATAGCGTTTTGCAGGGTAGCCCTCGGCGTATTTATTAGTGAGTTGTGTGCCTTGCGCTTCCATCACCCTTTGACTGGTGTAGTTTTCTGATGCGATCAATTCCACGTGGTGCTGCTGACGGTCCGTTTCGGCTTCTATCGCGTTCCAAATCTCGTCGTCAAACCCTTTCACTGTATCCTTACGGTTGAACATGTTTTCTCTCCATTCAAATCATTCATCGCACTCAGGGAAAGTCTAATTTTTCGAGCTGAGGCTTTTTTCCACGCGGGTTTTGCGCGGATTGTTTGTATGGTTTGATACTAGCGAGCACAAGGTAGGGGATGATGCTTTTTTACGTCGACAATTATTCTATTTACGACGCCAAAAATAACTTAATTACTGCAGACTAAAAGTCTTCATAGGTGGGCATAAAAAAAGGTTAGCGCAAGCTAACCTAATGACCAATGGCTTCCCGACAAGGCGTAGCTTAATGAACATCCCTGTAATTTCGCGTGTCAACGAAGTTGGCTTATACAAGTGTCGATTAATGCTCGGTCACACAAATACTCAGTCAAACAAATACTCGGCCAAACAAATTATGTTTTGATAACGACATGGCTCTTCGGTGTAGAACAACAACTCAGAATGTATCCATCATTCTCGTCATCTTCAGTAATCCCACCGTTGTGGCTCATTTCGACTTCACCTGAAACCAATTTGACTTTACATGTACCGCAGATCCCCATTCCACATGCTTTGGGGATATGTAGCCCAGCTTTTGAGGCCGCGGATAACAATGTATCTTCTGCGGTAATCTTGGCGCTTCTATCTGCGTCCTCAAACAAGACTTCAAACAGATTGGTGTCATCCGGTTGAAGCAAAGCATGTTCCGCCGATTCTAATGCCTCTTCTTTTGCTTCTTCCGGTGGTGCACCAAAGCTTTCTTCGAAATAGTTTTCCATTGGAAAATTCAGTGCTTGAAGGATCTTTTTTACCGCATTCATGTATGGTGTCGGCCCACAGCAAAACACGTATCTGTCCTGAAAATCGGGGGCAATCAATTGGAGGGTTTCCTTCGATAAATAGCCACGAAATCCCATCCAGCTATCGCCTATATTTTGCCTTTCACAAATTATCGCCAATTCAAAGTTATCGATCCGCGAATCCATAAATTCCAGCTCGCGGTGATAAATAATGTCTTTCGGAGTCTGCGCGCTGTGGATAAACTTCATATCTACATTGCCGTTAGTATCAAACCACCAACGCGCCATTGACATTAAGGGAGTCACACCAACGCCACCGGATAATAGCAGCACCTTGTCGGCAGTTTGATCAATACAGTTAAAGTTACCTACCGGTCCGTGAACCGCTAGCTCGCTTTCCACCATCATATTATCGTGCAGCCAATTAGAAACTTTCCCACCTTTCACTCGCTTTACGGTTATTGAAAAGCTATAAGGTACAGACGGAGACGACGAGATCGTATAGCTTCTCATCACTTGCTCTTCGTCTATTTCAAGCTCTAGCGTGACAAATTGACCCGGTTTGAAAAAGAACATAATGGGGCTCTGACTCATGAAGCAAAATGTTTTCACATCATGCGTTTCTTGAATCACTTTTACACAACGAACCATATGACGACCATTAACCCAAGTTTGAGTGTTGATTGGGCTAAGGTTAACTGGATTTTCATCAATCACGGTCATGGTGCGACTCCTTCCTATTCACTCTGTGTTTAACGTTGGCGGTTGTATTGCGTTATTATCCTTCGGACACTTGGCTGAAATGTTTTCCTAGCAAAGCGTGATAGAAGTCTTTGTCTGACAATACGCCACAAATGCGTCCATTCTCTTCGATAACGATTGGACGACCAGTTCGATAACGTATTTCTAGTGCTTCTCTCATTGTGATACTCGGGCTTGCAACAACGAGACTCTCGACCGACAACGCTTCGATATCGACTTCCTGATTCCACTTAAGTAGATGAATATCCCCCGCATGTTGGCTACCGGCGGACATAACCTCTCCTTTTAGTGACACCGTAACCCAACTTATTTTCTCTTGGTCGAGGTAATACCGATCATCATTAACTGCGAGCTCTTTTGCCGGCGTCATTAACGACTCACCACAAAGAACATTTAAAGGGTTGGTGTGAGCAACGAACTCACGGACATATTCGGTGGATGGACGTAAAACGATATCTTCTGGTTTGCCTTGCTGAATAATCCGAGCCGATTCCATAATGGCGATGTTAGTACCCAGTTTTAACGCTTCATCTAAATCATGACTAACAAAAATGATGGTTTTCTTTAGACGCGTTTGGAGTTCTAACAATTCATCTTGGAGTTGGTTCCGAATAAGAGGATCGAGCGCAGAGAAAGGTTCGTCCATCAGCAGGACATCAGCGTCCATTGAGAAAGCGCGAGCTAAACCTACTCGCTGCTGCATTCCACCGGATAACTCATGCGGATATTTCTCGGACCACTCTGCCAGCCCAACCATCTCGAGTTGTTCCATCGCTTTAGAGATACGAACCCCTTTAGCGATGCCTTTCATTTCCAGTCCAAATGCCACGTTTTCAACAACCGTTAACCAAGGCATTAATGCAAATTTTTGGAAAACCATGGACACACAGTTAGCACGAATGGTTCTTAGCGTGTCTCTGTCGCAGGTAGCAATATCGGTTTGTTCACCATCATATTCAACAACAAGCTCGCCGCGAGTCGTTGTATTCAGACCATTTATTGCTCGCAGTAAACTGGACTTCCCTGATCCTGAAAGCCCCATAAGAACGCATATTTCACCTTCTTTAACTTCCAAACTGGCATTGTGTACGCCAACAATATCCCCAGTTTCGTTTGAGATTTCTTGTCGCGTTTTTCCTTGGTCTAGCATTTCTAAGGTTCTATCGAGATCGTTTTGACCAAAAATGATGTCCAGATTTTTAATAGTGACTGATGCCATTGTTTATCCCTCTTCTCTGCCGCCAGTAACGCTTTTTGGCTGCTTGCACAGACGGTCTAAAATAATCGCGACCAAAACGATGGCTAAACCAGACTCGAAACCTTGAGAAATGTTTACTGTGTTTAGCGCCCGAATTACGGGTTTTCCTAATCCGTCAGCGCCAACTAGCGCAGCAATAACCACCATAGATAGCGATAGCATGATGCACTGAGTAATTCCGGCCATGATGGTGGGTAACGCTGCCGGTAATTCAACTTTAAATAGTAGCTGCCTACGATTTGCACCAAATGCTTTACCCGCTTCTAACAATTCTTCAGGGACGCGAATGATACCGAGATAAGTCAGTCGAATAGGTGCGGCGATAGCAAAGATAATGGTTGAAATAAGCCCAGGAACAACGCCTAAGCCAAACAATATGAGTGTGGGGATTAAGTACACAAAGGTGGGAATGGTCTGCATTAAGTCCAATATTGGCCGTAAACCTACATATAGCCACGGCTTGTGGGCAGCAAGAATACCAATCGGAACCCCGACGACGACACATAAAGCCGTTGCCGAGAAAACCAATACGAACGTTTCTATCATTTCTGGCCAGTAGCCCAAATTTAATATGAGCAAAAGCGCGAAAATGATGAAGACAGACATACCGATGCTTCTATGTAAGGCAAACGCTAAACCAGCGGTAAAAGCAATTAAGAACCACGGCGGAAACCACTGGAAAAGTTCGACAACAAGTAAAATCATCCATTCCAGACTGAATGCAATCGCATCAAAAAAGCCTGATGCGTGACCGATTAACCAATCAACAAATGCTTCAATCCAAGACCCTAACGGTATTTTATTTTCGATAAACCAATTCATTACACTACATCGCTATCCATAGACAGATGGAAGGAAGATAAAGCTAAACGCCTGCCTTCCTACCATGCTGTTCATTGTTATTTGTTATATGTTCAGATGTGCTTTAACGGCGGCTAACCCGACTGTCCCGTCTTTGGTGGAGACACCTTTTAGCCACGTATCCAATACACTCGGATTTGCCTGTAACCATTCACGAGCCGCTTTTCTAGGGTCTTCTCCCTTATCGAGTATTGCGCCCATGACTTCGTTTTCCATGTCCAAGCTAAATTCAATATTGGTCAGGAGGGTACCGACATTTGGGCACTCTCGAATGTAACCATGACGTACATTGGTGTGGACCACCGCACCGCCAAAATTAGGACCAAAATAGTCATCACCACCATCTAGATAATCGATTTCAAAGTTGCTGTTCATTGGGTGTGGAGCCCAGCCAAGGAACACTATCCATTGATCTCTTCGGATGCTGCGAGCCACTTGAGAAAGCATGCCTGCTTCGCTTGATTCAACTAGGCTGAACCCTTTCAACCCAAACGCATCGGTATCGATCATTTTTTGAATCAGGCGGTTTCCATCATTCCCTGGCTCTATGCCGTAGATTTTGCCTTTGAGTTCTCGTTTGTATTTGGCAATGTCTGAGAAGTTCTTGATGCCTGCGTCAAACGCAGCCTTATTAACCGCAAGGGTATATTTTGCGCCTGTTAAGTTAACCTTTACCATGTCCACACTGCCTTCAGACATGTACTTTTCAACATCTGACGCCATGGTTGGCATCCAGTTACCCAAAAAGACGTCAATGTCATTATTGGCTAACGAATTATATGTAACGGGGACAGATAGAAGCTGTGTACTTGTCTCGTAACCTAAGCCCTCTAGTACTTCTGAGGTAATCGCTGTGGTAGAAGTGATGTCTGTCCACCCGACATCTGCAAAGCGGACGAGATGGCATTGGTTGGCCATCGCTGAAGAGCTCAACAATGCCGTCAATGCCAGTGCATATTTCCCTATTTGCTTACCAATAGTTGCCTTCATAACTTTCTCCTTGTTGTTATGACTTTCTTCGACCCAACGCGGTGTTAACGCCCCAAACGTTGAATCTATAAACCCTATCTTTGTTTCACTTGATACTCTGGGTGAACCCAAACATCGATATTCGAAATCGGGGAGATAAATCCTTTGCCTAATATGGAATCGGACAGTTTCTCTGCCATCATGATGGTCGGTGCGTTCAAATTTCCGCTGATGATGCTCGGCATGATAGACGCGTCAACTACTCTGAGATTGTCCGCGCCATATACTCGTCCGTGCTCGTCAACAACAGCCATCGGATCATCCTCTGCCCCCATTTTGCAGGTGCAAGAGGGATGGTAGGCGCTGTCTCCTTTTTCACGAATGAAGGCGTCTATCTCTGCATCAGTTCTAACGTTTAAACCTGGTTTGATTTCCTTTCCTCGAAAGGAAGCGAATGCGTCTTGGGCAAAAATTTCTCGCGTGAGCGTAATGCATTGGCGCATTTCCCATACGTCTCGATCCGTGGCTAAGTAATTAGGTTGAATGATGGGATACTCAAATGGGTCCGCCGATCTAAGTGTGATTTCACCACGGCTTTCAGGTCTCATGGTTCCAACGTGTGCTTGAAAGGCATGTCGGTCACCCTGATCTCTGCCATGATCGTTTACTAACCCAGGCAAAAAGTGATACTGAATATCAGGGTGCTTCACGCCAGCCTCGGTTCGAATAAATCCACCGGACTCCAAATGAGCCGTTGAGCACCACCCTGTTTTATTAAGAAACCATTCGGCTCCCCACATCACTTGATTTACTGGATTGGTGGATTTATAGAGAGTGATCGGTTGAACGCATTCTTGCTGAACGTAAACTTCTAGATGGTCTTGTAAGTTTTTTCCCACACCGGGGCTGTGCACAACCGAATCGATACCGTGCTTGGCCAATTCTTTTTCATCACCAATACCCGACAACATAAGCAGTTGAGGCGAATTTATAGCGCCACCTGAGAGAATCACTTCTTTGTCTGCGTAGGCTCTTTTGGTCTTGCCACCTTGCACATATTCAACACCAATCGCTTTCGTTCCATCGAATAGGATTCGTGTCGTCATCGCCCCCACTTCAGTTTGTAAATTTTCACGCTGCAATACGGGTCTTAAGTATGCTTGTGCTGTGCTTTCACGTTTTCCGTTATGAATCGTCATATCCATAACACCAAAACCTTCTTGCTGATAACCGTTCATATCTGTTGTCTTTGGGTAACCAGCTTGGACACCCGCTTCAACAAAAACATCAAACAATGGGTTTGGAAAATCGCCCGTATGTACCCTTAACGGACCGTTATGACCTCGATAGGCGTCTCCTCCAACCTTCCGGCTTTCCGCCCTTTTGAAGTAGGGTAATACATCTTCATAAGACCACCCTTTCGCACCTTCACTTTCCCAACGGTCATAATCCAACGCGTGACCTCTGATGTAGACCATTGCATTCAGCGCCGATCCACCGCCCCAACATTTCCCTCTCGGCCAGTACATTTGTCTGTTGTTCATATGCGCTTGAGGCTCGGTTTTGTAAAACCAATTGTATTTGTCATCTTCTAAGTTGTAGACGAGCCCCGCAGGCATATGAATTTTCCATGTATCGTCCTTTCTTCCTGCTTCAAAAAGCAATACGCTGAAATCGCCATCTTCAGTTAATCTATTCGCTAATACGCATCCTGCTGAACCTGCGCCTACAACAATGTAATCGGTGCGATGATCCATAGTTATTCCCTTACTATTCCCTGTCTCATTGAGACTTATTAACCCCTTTAATAAGGGCTTTCTATATCACCAAGCTCTACATACACGCTTTTCACTTGCGTATATTGGTTTAATGTTTCAGGTCCGTTTTCCCGACCAATTCCTGACTGCTTGTAACCGCCAACAGGCATTTCCGCTGGTGATGCTCCCCATGTATTTATCCAACAAATACCCGCATCTATTTTTGCGATCACTCGGTGAGCTCTGGATACATCTTTGGTAAATACCCCAGCTGCCAATCCAAATTCAGTACAGTTAGCGCGCTCAATAACTTCGCTCTCAGAGTCAAACTTTAAAACAGACATGACTGGGCCAAATATCTCATCAACGACATTTGGCATTTCGTCTGTGCAGTCAAAGAAAACCGTTGGCTCGACAAAGTATCCGTTCTCTGTTTCTAGTGAGACATGTCGCCGTCCACCACAAAGCAATTTCGCGCCTGATTGACTGGCAAGGTCGATATAACTCAGTACCTTATTAAGGTGGTTTTCATTGATTAAAGCCCCGACTTGTGTGCTCAGTAATCTTGGCTCCCCAACAACCAGCTGCTCTGTTTTCAATTTCACTTTGCGCAGAAACTCGTCATATACGCCTGACTGAACAAAGACGCGTGTGCCGTTGGTGCAAACTTCTCCCTGCGTGTAAAAGTTGGCTAACAACGCACCAACCACCGCATTATCAATATCTGCGTCATCAAAAATCATGAGTGGAGACTTGCCCCCAAGCTCCATCGTGACTTCTTTTAACGTGCTGGCCGCATCTTGCATGACTTTACGACCAGTGCCGCACTCTCCGGTAAACGATACTTTTTCGATTCCAGAATGACGTGTGAGATATTGCCCAACTCGATAATCACCCTGGACAATGTTGAAAACGCCATCAGGTAAGCCGGCTTTTTTAAGTGCTTCTGCCAAGTAGTAGATTGACAGCGGCGTCTCTTCAGAAGGTTTAAAAATCATTGAGTTACCAGCAGCTAAGGCGGGTCCAGTCTTCCAACAGGCGATTTGAATGGGATAATTCCATGCGCCAATGCCAGCACACACACCCAATGGCTCACGTCGCGTGTAAAAAAACTGGCTATCAGACAGTGGTTGCTGAGCCCCTTGAAGACCAAGGACTAACCCGGCGTAATATTCAATAACGTCCGCACCAGTCTGAATATCAACTTCCAGCGCTTCTTGTATAGGTTTTCCTGTATCGATTACCTCAATTAACGCAATGTCGTCGTTCCATTCACGTAAGTATTCTGCCGCCTGCCGGAGAATCCGGCTTCGTTCTACTGCTGAATACTTTGCCCAAACCTTCCCTCCTTTTTTTGCAGCAGAAACGGCACTGTCTACATCTTCACTGGACGCTTGCTGTATTTCGCAGACGATCTCTCCATTCGCTGGATTAATGGATGTAAAGCGCTCTGCAGACGTCGCATCAACATACTCTCCACCTATAAAAAGTTGTTTTAAATCGCCACTTATTTCACTCATTGAAGTGTTCCTTTCTTGGTATGCGCAAAATACTGTTTGTCTTCTAATAACGCCTCAGGTAATTGGCTAAATAGATATTCTTCGATTAATCGTTGCGCAAATTCAGCATCGATACCTTTCGGGTTTAATGCTCCTCTAAGCCAAATTCCGTCAATTAATGAAGCGGTAGTCATGGCAACCATTTTTGCTTTTTCTTTTGGTAGCACTTTTTTAAGTTCATAAACTAAATGAGAAACCAATCGTTGCTCGTTTACTCTTTGCAAACGAAAAAGCATGGGGTTGTGCATTGCTTGGGGCCAGAAGGCTAACCACGTTTTTACTATTCGCCTCTCGACCTGCCTATGGTCGAAATTTCCACCTACAATCGCCTTAATTCTTCCCAAAACATCACTTTCATGAATATCCGAAAGGCGTTCTTTGACTCCTTCTGCCAACAGCTGCAATACCTGACGCATAGTGGCTTCAAGCAGACCGTTTTTCCCACCAAAGTAGTGATTTATAATTGCTGGAGATACACCTGCCGCTTCACTAATTAAGGCAACGCTGGCACTTTGCATTCCTACGCGGTCAATAACCGTCATAGTCGCGTCTATTAACTGCGGCTTCCTTATTTCTGGCATTCCTACTTTTGGCATAACACCCTCTAAATATTCGAATAGGATTTTTATTAAATGACTATTTAACAAAACAATGCGACCTATTAAGAATATTGTCAACGCAGTGAAATCGGCGTGAAAAGTCAAAAAAACAAATAAAAACCCAAA
Organism: Vibrio sp. vnigr-6D03; assembly: GCF_002835515.1. Classification (NCBI taxonomy): domain Bacteria; kingdom Pseudomonadati; phylum Pseudomonadota; class Gammaproteobacteria; order Vibrionales; family Vibrionaceae; genus Vibrio; species Vibrio sp. vnigr-6D03. Next base: position 308 of record NZ_PIZL01000063.1, on the reverse strand, counting down.
GAAAAACATTTATAATTATTTGTTTTTAAAGGCTTAAATTCAATTTAATATCGAAAGTTGAAATGGGAGAGAATGGAAAAGTGCGGGTTTCTGATAGCGCAATTAAGAATAATGGTGTCGTCTTTAGGATAAGAGAAACAGAAAGTAGATTTATATAAATCTCTTTTATTAAAGCACCCAATATTAACTAAATCACATGCTCGATGAAAAATAACGCTTACGTATATTTATCTAATTAAATTAAGTCACTTAGTTGTTGTCGGTTTATAAATAAAAATGCCGAGGCTTTGAAGTGACCCCCAATAGTT
>NZ_PIZL01000062.1:0-2438 GCF_002835515.1 Vibrio sp. vnigr-6D03 | reverse complement strand
GAGGTCACTTGGGTATATATTGTTTTGATGGGACTATTAGGACAATAAAAAATGAACATTGACAGAATTGGCGCAAGAATATTGCAAGAGCTTCATGAGGATGGTCGAATCACCAATTCCGATCTCGCCTCAAAGGTTGGTCTCTCTCCTTCAGCTTGTTTAAGACGAGTACAAGAACTGGAGCGATCAGGCGTAATAAAAGGTTATCGGGTGACCTTAAATGGCGAACTCGTCGGGCGAGGGTTTATTGCGTATGTGAGTGTAGGGTTATCTATGCACACCAGAAGCGCTCAGAAAGAGTTCGAAGATGCCATCTCTCTGTCGCCTGAAGTGACCGAATGCCACAATGTTACTGGTGAGTTTGAATATTTAGTGCGGGTAGAGACTAAAGATCTGAAAAGCTATAAAGCTTTCCATTCTGAAACATTGGGGATGTTGCCTTACATTGCAACCATAACGACACATGTTGTGATGGACTCGCCCAAAGATGAGCGTGAATAATAAATTAACGGTTTCTTATTATATTTTGACGGAATTTAGTGATCTTTATTCCAGTCAAAATAGTGATTGGTTTATGTTGAAATTAATAATCAGATAGCTTCTTTTATTTTGAAGATTATAAAAGTGCAAATAAATCGAATAAAATCACAACCTAATGAAAAATAAGATTAAATTTAATTTGAATTAAGATCATATAATCTATTGTTAAATGCGATTGTTTTTTATTTTAAATTAGTTAACTCTAAATTTATTAACGTATTGATTATTAATTATAGTTTTCTTTTATGTAATTTAATGGCTTACATTGATTGGGTAAATCTCTTACATTTTTGGAAGAAATACGCCTATTGATACTTATTTTTCTAATGAGCTACATTCGGTTTGGGAACAGTCCCAAATCAATTGGAGAAATCAGAATAATGAAATTTTTTAAACTTCTTAGTTTAGCGGCTATGTTGGCGACCTCTGCTGCATCAGCAAACAATGCAATCGTATTCCCAGGCTCAAATTCAGCGGTTGGTGATGCACCTATCGTTTTCCCTAAAGCGAAAACACCAGTAACACTTGTTGGTGGGTATACATTAGAAAATGGTCTACTGACTGCTAGCACTTACAATTGCGGTATCAACCTAGATGATCTTGATATGGAAGCGAAAGTTCACTGGAATGGTAATACACCACAACTTCTTATTGTTGGAGAGGACCCAGGTATTATGTGTCGATCTGGCAGTACTGGTGAGTTTACATTGGATCTAACACAGTTCATCCACAACACACCTGTTCACATTTTGGATCGATTGCAAGTCGTGACTAACCCTCGTTTCCGTTAATTTCCTAATTTTCCTTAATCAATAAGTTAAAACAAACCAGTTTCTCCCCCTTACTGGTTTGTTTTTTTTCGTTTTTGGGCAGCTTGATTATGGAAACAAATGTATGGCTTAATCCCTGAATAATACAGCCAAAATGGTTTAATGTATAAATCTCAGGGGGAATGGATCATCGTATGGAAGAACGTCTAAAAAGCCTTATTGAATCCGTACCGGAGCTAATGGAAACTGCAATGGTATGCCGTGATTTAGGGTTGCCGAATTTTTACATTGCAGGCGGTGCTATAACTCAAATTATCTGGAACAGTCTTTTAGGGCGTAAGCTTTTAGATAACGTGAAAGATTTTGATATTATTTATTTCGATTCGGAAGAAAGGCTTAGTGAACAAGCGTACGAAGATGCCGCTCGTATAAAGCTCAATCATGACGTAAAAATAGACATCAAAAATCAAGCGAATGTGCACCGTTGGTACCCTCAAAAATTCGGTACTGTCATTCCACCATACACGCGGGTCGAACAAGGTATCGATTCATGGCTGTCTGCATTTTCGATCGGCTTTACCTTAGATAAATCTGATCAGGTTTCTATCTATTCTACGGAGGGATTGAGCGATGCGTTTAATATGCTAGTGAAGCCGAATAAAGTAGCAATGACCGAAGCGAGTTACCTCAAAATGACCAAAAGCTTTAAAAAGCGGTGGTCGACTATAACTGTTGAACCTTGGGCATAATAGGTATTATTTTCTTAAAGCTTGCGGCGGTCTTCCTGTCCAGCTTTTAAAGCCTCGTCTGAAATTACTGGCGTCGCTGTAGCCTAGTCGATGGGCGATTTCATCAACGGATAATTCGGTATGAACCAAATACTCTTTCGCTAATTCACAGCGAACTTGGTTCAATAACACTTGGAAACTAGTGCCGACTTTTGTTAACTCTCTACGAAGCGTTCTTGATGAACAACCAAAGTGAGTTGCAATTGTTTCTATCGAGGGAAAGCTACCAGCACTTTGGTACAGCATTGTTTTGATTTGGTTGGTGAGTAAGTGAGGCGATTCCAGTGTATTAATGATGGCGTCACACGATTTCAGACATGCCTTAAGCGTGTCAGATTGG
>NZ_PIZL01000061.1:0-75652 GCF_002835515.1 Vibrio sp. vnigr-6D03 | reverse complement strand
AGCTTAACTGACTGGCATTAGGTCTTGGACCCTATTCTTACCGACAATATGTTCTTGGTAGTTTAGGGGCTAAGCCACCGTTTGTTCATGCAACTTTTTAGGCTCGCCAATGGCTGGTGTCGGTTCTTCATCAGGGATAACATCGGGTAGCCTTTGCTCCATCAACCTCAGAGGACGATAAAGCAAACTCATCACACCCCAGATAACGGCAAAAGCCCCTAACATCGCCAGCAACAATCCAACCCCTCGACCTTCGCTTCCACCGAATACAGACACAGCAAAATGCGCCATGGCGGAGTCACTTGTCATAAACGGTTCCACCACGTTTTCTGCCAGATGACCGATAAGGAAATACGCCAAAGGCATCATCGACCACGACATCATCTGATTGGTGGCGATCACCCGACCTTGCAACTCAAGCCCAACTTTCACTTGAATCAGACATTGCCAGTGCGCATTGACCAACGCCAACGACATTCCGATACCAAAGAACCCAGCCATAAGATAAAACTGATTGGCTTGAATACCCGCAATAATCATCGAGACACCAGTTAGAAGCGTAAAGCCAATCATTCCATGGGCTCGGAGCTTAGTTCCTCCCCATATCCCCATAATTAGACCGCCAGCCAACTGCCCTATTCCATCAAATGCGAGCACCTGGCCAAGTAAATCTGCTTTGCCCACAGACAGCACTAATGGGGTACCGAGTACCATAATGGCGCTGAAAGCAAAGTTGTACACCGCAAAGAAAACCACCATCGCCAGCATCTCTTTACGCTGAAGGATGTATTGCCAACCCTCAACTATTTCCTGAAGTATCGGTAACTCGCGCTTTTTGAACATCCGATTCGGGAAGCGAATGAGAAGCAGCGTGGTGAACGCAACACAGAATGCCGCAATGTCTAAAATCAACACATTTTGCAGCCCAACCTCTAGGAAAAGATACCCACCCGCAAAAACCGCGATCACTTGGCTGGTGGAAGAAGCCAGTTGAGCCAATCCATTCGCTCGACCTAGGTATTTCTTAGGCACTAATTGCGCAATGGTGGCAATGTAGGCTGGTCGTTGAAAAGCTTGCCCGATAGAACTGATGGCGACCACGGTGTAAATTTTCCAAATCTGCAGCTCACCCGTCCACAAGGTAAAGAAAATAAACAAGGTGCCACAGACAGAGATGGCGTCGCTGAGCATGAGAATCAGCCGCCTATCCCACCTATCGACCAATGCCCCTGCAAACGGCAACACCAAGATACCGGGGAGCAATGCAAATACGGAAATGTATGCAAATTCGGTGACGGATCCGGTTTGTATGTAAACCCAAGTACCCAATGCAAACGCCGTCAAACCGGTTCCAAGCATCGACATAAATTGCCCGAAGACGATAACAAAAAACAGCGGTAAGCTTGGTTTCGCCTCCCGATTTTTCCTATTGAACAAATGGCTAAACGAGAGCGTCTCTTTTGGCTCATTATCCGGTTGGCTCAATGCAGAACCATTTACGTTTTCATATTTTTTGTCTTCACCACCTCTTTTATCTTCGTCGTCTTTTGTTGGTGATTCCCATTGTTGAATTTGCGCGGTCAGGATTCGGCTCAACTCATGAGGTTGATGCTTGATAAAGAAATGCCCTGCATCGGGAATCACTTCCATCGACACATCTGGCGAAAAGGTTCGCCAATCTTGGTATCGTTCTTCATAAAATTCAGTGCTTTTGTCTTTGTCTCCGTATATCGACAATATCGGCGCACTGACGACGTAGTCCTCTGGCGATAAGTTCGCAACGGTATAGAAGTCTTCAGCATCACTGACATCCTGTCGCATCGCTGACATCAGGAAATTCAGCTCGTCTTCTTCCAGTGATTCTGAAAAACCGCCTAACGACAAAATCGACTCAAAACGCAAGCGATTGGAAACCAACTTATCAAACGGAATCCATTTCCGAAGTGACTCCAATGCTGCAAAAGGCAACCTTGGGAATGGGAACGTCGCCGCTAAGAACACCCCTTTTACGGGTGATCCCTTTGCTTCCAATCTGCGGGCAATATCCAAGGTAAGCGCCCCGCCAACACAATGACCATAAAGATAAATATCACCTGAAATGCCAGACAGTATCTCTTCGACGCACTGCTCCGCTATGTCATTCATCGGCATCAGCGCTTCCTCTGAGCGCGCGTAGTCATGACCGGGGAAATTCAAAGCATGCAGCGAATAATCATCAGGAAGGCAACCTGATAAAGGTTGATACGCGATGGGGCTTCCGCCGCCATAGGGGATACAAACAAGGTGGCGCTTAGGTTTGGCTTTGCTTTTATTTTGGGATGTGAGGCAATGCAACAGACCGGTTGGTTGGGCATCGGTGTCGGACTCAATGTGCTTAGCGATCTCCGCCACGGTTGGGAAACGGAACAAATCCACTACCGTGACTTTTTTCGGTTCACTGCCGCCTTTATCTGGCTCTAAAGCATGGTCTGCTATCGACCGATCTGCTAAAGAACAAGATTCCAAAGCGCGATTCAGCATACTCACCATTCGAATTGCGGTAATCGAGTTACCACCGATCTGGAAGAAATTGTCGTGAACGCCAACTTTTTCGACATTCAACGCTTGTTGCCAGATATCGGCAAACAAGATCTCCAAACCTGTAGTTGGTGCGACGTACTCTTCTTCTTGGCTCCATACTGGGTCGGGCAGCGCTTTTCTGTCTAGTTTACCGTTAGCACTCAGTGGAATACCGTCGATCAAATTGAAGGTTGATGGCACCATATATTCTGGCAATGCGTCTGACACCACTTGGTGGAGCCTTGCAAACAAGGTTTCGCTGTCGTCGTCTGAAACAATGTAAGCGGCAAGACTCTTAACGCCTTCTCGCTCAACATCAATGACCACAGCATGCTTCACACCCGCTTGCTCCGAGAGCACAGTTTCGATTTCCCCAAGCTCTACGCGGTAGCCCCGCACTTTTACTTGGAAATCCTTGCGTCCCTTGAATTCGATGTAGCCATGTTTATTCCAGCAACCTAAATCACCTGTTCGATATAAATGACCGAGTGTTGGATGGTCAAAGAACTGAGCAGCGGTTTTTTCTGGCTCGTTATAATACCCTTTCGCGACCCCTGCACCGCCAATATGGATTTCTCCTATCGCTCCGGCTGGACAATGACCACCCTGCTCGTTAAGCACCCACATGGTTTGATTTGGCATCGCCAACCCATAAGGAATACTTTGCCAATCAGGGTTAACCGACTGAATGGGATACCAAATTGACCAAATACTCCCTTCCGTTGCACCGCCTAAACTGATGGCTTGCACTGTCGGTATTAGACTCTTAAGTTGCTTCGGAAGTTGAAGTGGGATCCAATCCCCACTCATGAGCACGACTTTCAATGAACAGAGGGTTTGTGGATGTTCGCATTTGGAGCCCCCTGTTCCAGATGCACCAATAGGTAACGCCACCTCTTCCACCAAAAGCTGCACCAATTGAGGCACAGAGTTCCAAATAGTCACTTGATGGGTATCGACAAGTTCGACCCATCGACTTGGGTTTTGCACTTCTGATTGTTCAGGGAAAACAATGGCTGCGCCTGCTGCTAACGTACCGAATAAATCGTAAACAGAAAGATCGAAGCTCAAATCCGATAGCGCCAATACTCGGTCTTGCGGCTGAACGTCGAACGTTCGATTCACCGCTTCGATGGTGTTCATTGCACCATCATGACTGATCACCACCCCTTTCGGTTTTCCCGTGCTGCCAGAGGTGAAAATAATGTACGCCAACTCATCAGGGCTGACATTCGGTAACGCCTCTCGCCACAATCCATTTTCCCAATGCTCTGGGATAGAGGTTTGATACACCGATTCAATGATCGTAGTCTGATAATTTTTTAGCCACTCTTCGCCAGCGTGTAAGTCATGCTGACACTGAGTCATCACAAGGTGCGTTACATCACCCGCTTTCAACACATCATTCAAACGCGATGCTGGCCAAGCCACATTGAGTGGTAAATACGCCGCCCCAATCGACATAATGCCCAACGTAGCCACCAGCTGTGGTTCGCCTTTTTCCGTCAGTACACCAACCAACTCACCTCGTTCTACCCCTGCTTGTTGAAGCTGGTTTGCTAATAACAAACGATGCTCGTGCACCTCTTGATAACTAACGTTCTGGTCACCACAAACGACCGCAAGCGCATTAGGTTGCTTTGCCACTTGCTCATTGAATCCGTCGAGCAAATTTCTTTTAGGGTAATCTTCGTGAGTGTTGTTCCACTGTTCAAAAAGCTGCTCGCGCTCAGCCGGTGAAAGCACATCAATTTGCCCAAGCGCTTGATTCGGATTAGCAGCAAAGCTCTTTAATACCCATGAGTAGACGTCGGCAATTCTTTGAATGGTGTCATAATTGAACAAGCTGGTCGCGAAATTGAAGTTGCCGTAAATGTCTTCTCCGCTGTCATCCAAGTACAAACTCAAGTCAAACTTGGCGGGATTTCTGAGCGAACGCACCTCTTCAAATTGCGCCTGTTTAAACGGCAACGTCTGCTCTTTCAAACGCTGCTCACCAAAACTTTGTAGCGAGAACATCACTTGGAAAATCGGGTGACGTGACATGTCCCGTTCTACTTTTAATGCTTCGACAAGTTGCTCGAAGGGTAAATCTTGATGTGCCTTTGCATCTGCTACCACGTTGTGAACTAAGGTGATGAACGCTTTCACGCTCGACGACAGCGACACATCCGCTCGCATTGGCAATGAATTAACAAAGTAACCAATCAAATTTTGGACTTGCGTGTAATGGCGGTTATCAGAAGGCGTGCCGACGACAATGCTTTTCTGACCAGACAATAGCGCCAGAGTCGCATAAAACCCACTCAGCAATACTGTGTACAAGGTGGTATCTTGCTGACGAGCGAGCTGTCGAAGCTGATCAGAGAGCCCGCTATCGAATGTGAATACTAAATCTTTACCGCTGTAATCGATTGTTGCAGGGCGCGGAGAATCGGTCGGTAAGGCTAGCGTTTCAACGCCATCAAGCTGACGCTGCCAAAACGAAAGCTGTTTCTCTAGGTTTAAGCCCGTTAGTTGCTGACGCTGCCAAAGGGCGTAATCGGCATAACTAACGTCCAATTCAGGCAGCACAGGTGATTTCCCTGTGCTGTAAGCTTGGTACGCCAGCGATAACTCGTTAAGAAAAACATCGGTCGACCAACCATCAAAGGCAATATGATGCCAAATGACCAGCAAGTAATCTTTCTCCAACCCTAGGTAGCGAATCAACCGGATCGGTCGCTCTTGATCCAATTGGAAGGGTCGAGATATTTCGGAATCAAAAATGGTTTTTACTGGCGTATTGGGTGCGATGGATTCCACGTCCATTTGCACGGTGGATGCCAGCAGTTTTACATACGCCTTGTCTTGTTCATCAGTCAGGTATATTGAATTCAATACCGGATGACGCTCGACTATCTTTTGAAAAGACCGTTCCAGCGCCGGCAAATCGACGTCGGCATTGAGCTCAAAGACATAGGGAATATGATACGCATCCGTACCTTGCTCAAACTGCTCTATGAACAACATGCGTTCTTGTGAAAAAGAAAGCTCGGTTTGCGTCTCTGGCATAGAAAGTATCTCTTTATCCCAAAACGCATGCTTAGAGGTGATCTGATTTTGCTGCAATATGCCCAATAATTCTGGCTTTCTTGCTTTGATCTCCCCCAGCAATTCTGAACACGGTTTATCACCGGCAAACGCCAGCTTAATGGCGTCCTCTTCCACCCAAATCGACATGTTGCTGGCTTTGATTCGATTCACTAATTCGTACATAACTAAATACTCATTTCGTTATCTTGCTCATCAAGGAAGCTGACGGTTTGATTTTCTTCAATGTACGCTGCCAACTCGGCGATCGTTTTGGTGGTATAGAGGTTCACTAATTCCAAACGCAGCGAATGACCAAGGTAGCGATTGATCTGGCTAATGACTTTAATGGCGTTAATGGAATTGCCGCCGATTTGGAAGAAGCTGTCGTGAACGCCAACGCGCTCTAACCCCAACACCTGAGACCAGATGTCACACAGTGCAATTTCTAACTCACTTTCTGGGGCGACGTAACCATTGGATTCCACCCATTCCGGTTCAGGCAGCGCTCGGCGGTCGAGCTTGCCGTTTAACGTCAGAGGGATGGCTTCAATCTGGTTGAAGGTAGCGGGCACCATGTAATCTGGTAGATGAGCATTTAAGCTGTGGCGGAGGTCATCCATGCTGAGTGTCTGGTCACTCACAAGGTACGCGGCAAGATACTTGTCGCCTTCTTTTTCTCTGTCGATGACGACAGCTTGCTGTACCCCATCAGCCGCCATAAGTGTGGCTTCAATTTCACCCAGCTCAATCCGGTAACCGCGTATCTTCACTTGGCTGTCATTGCGCCCGATGTATTCCAGTTGACCGTCGTGACGCCAGCGCACCCAGTCTCCGGTTTTGTATAACCGTTCATCCTGCCCTTCAATTGGGCTGTCGATGAACTGCTCCGCTGTTAAGGTATCTCGATTGAGGTAGCCTCTCGCCAGTCCTGTGCCCCCAATGTGCAGCTCACCGGGAACACCGATGGGACACAGTTTTCCATTGCTCGAAAGGACATAGCATCGCTCGTTACTCAGCGGTGTACCGATAATGTGGGCGTTGCCCGATTGGTATCGAGATTGGGTACTCCAAATGCACGCTTCAGTTGGACCGTACACTTGAATGACCTCTTTAAAGCGCTGCGACAAGCTTTGGTAAATCGCTTCCGAGCCACTTTCGCCGCCGACAATAACGGTCACGTGAGACAAATCGAGGGCTTCTGGCAACGCTACTTGCAATACTGACCAGACTGATGGGGTAAGCTGCAATACGTTGGTCTTGCTGGCATGCTCGGATAAGGTTTCCGATGCTTGGTGGATATCCGACAGATGAACTGTTCCACCTGATAAGAGTGGTAAGCCGTATTCCAAGCCAAAGATGTCAAAGGTGTATTGAGTGAGGCTGACTAAGGAAACAGGCTGCGCCTGGACAGACTGATGATATTGATGAATAAAATCGGCGTAAGCCGAATGCGGCATCATCACCCCTTTGGGCTTACCTGTGGTGCCTGAGGTGTAAATGATGTACGCAAGGTCATCACCTGAAACTGTCAGGTTTAGGTTCTCTGATGATTGGGGATACGCGTTGTCTGCCAATACTAGCTCGGGTAACTGCGGCAAATCACTTAACCAACCATCCAGCTGGCTAAGATGCGTTTGCTGAGTCAGTACCAGTGGTGCTGCGGTATCTTCCAAAATAAACTGCGTGCGCTCTTTCGGGTATTCCGGCGATACAGGGACATACGCCCCGCCCGCTTTAAGAACCGCTAAAATGCTCACCACCATGTCTACGCTTCGGTCTAAGTACAAGGCAATCGGTGTGTCTGCCGTCAGTTCACGCTCATAACGAATCACATGCTGTTGGCGAAGAGTGCGCGCGAGCTGGTTGGCTTTTTGGTTCAGCTCTTGATAGGTCAAGTGCTGGTCTTGATGCGTGAGTGCCACTGCATTCGGTGTAGTTTGCACTTGTGCTTCAAACAGTTGATGCCACGTTGGCATGGAGGGCGCTGGCGATTGTGTGGTATTCCAGTCGCGTAATAGCAGCGTTTTTTCAGATTCCGATAGCACATCAATGTCTGCAAGGCATTGTTCAGAATCCGCGACAAAGCTTTTTAATATGTGCTGATAAATCGTCAACACACGCTGCGCAGAAGCATGCTCAAACAGGCTGGTGGCATAATCCAACCCCAACTTTAGAGCATCGTGACCGTCATCCACATGGAAATTCAAATCAAATTTGGCTGGGGCATATAGCCCTTCGTCGCCCAAATCGACCGATTCAAATGGCAATGCGTCTTGGCTCAGCTGCTGGTGACCGAAACTTTGCATGCCAAACATCACTTGAAACAGTGGGTGGCGCGACATATCGCGCTCTACGTTGAGTAAATCAATCAAACGCTCAAACGGCACATCCTGATTCATTTTAGCGTTGGTCATTACTGTGTGAATCTGCTTAAACAGATCGCTCACTGTTCCAGCAAGATCCACTTGAGCCCTTAACACCAGAGACGTTGCAAAGTAACCAATCAAGTCTTGTGTCTGGGGTTGATGGCGATTGTCGGAAGGCGTACCAACAACGATGTCGTCTTGTCCACTCAGCGTTGCCAGTGTCAGATAAAATCCGCTTAGCATAACAACGTAAAGCGTGGTGTCTTGATCTCGTGCTAACGTTTTAAGTTGCTCCGACAACGCGCTATCGAGAGTCAGTGCGACGTTTCTGCCTTGGTAGTTCACTTTTGTTGGTCTTGGATGATCGGTTGGCAGCTCCAACGTCTGACAGCCAGATAACGTATCAGACCAAAATGCCATTTGGCTCTCTAGCCCTTCCCCCTCAAGTTGATGACGTTGCCAAAATGCATAATCACTGTACTGGATTGCCAAGGGTGGTAATACTGGCTGACCTTGCTGTGATGGTCGACCCTGCGTTAACAAAGTTTGATATGCCTGAGATAGCTCACGTAAGAAAATGTCGGTCGACCAGCCATCAAAAGCAATGTGGTGCCACAATATCAGCAGATAGTGTTTACCTTCAGAGGTGAATTGCGACAAACGCATTGGGGCTTCGGTAGACAGATCAAACGGTCGCTCAATCGCTTGAGACAGCTGGGTTTTAAAGTCAGCAAAGTCAGCCGCAGCCTGTTGAGAGATACAAACCTTTTGATCGAGCGGATGCAACGCAAACTGCCCCTCTTCATTCTGCTTGTAAATCGAGTTCAACACTGGATGCCTATCGACAACAGCTTGGAACGCTTGAATCAACACATCCTGCTGGATATCACTGGAAAGCTCGACGGTATAAGGAATGTGATACGCATCTGTGCCTTGTTCAAATTGCTCAATAAACAACATGCGCTCTTGAGCAAAAGACAACGTCGCACTTGTATTTGGCAAAGAGAAAATCTCTGTTTCCCAGAAGTCGTGCTTCGATAAGATGCCATTGCGCCTTAAGATATCCATCAGACCGGGTTTGTTTTCTTTGATTTTCGCAAGCAATACGTCCGATGGTTTCTCTTCACCAAATGCTAATTTGATAGCATCCTCTTGTACCCATACAGACAATTCATTCTCTTTGATTTGATTGATTAGATCTAACATGGCTTAAATACTCATCTCGTTGACTTGCTGGTCTAATAAACCCGAACTCTCTTGGGCTTGCAGATGCTTATGGAGCTCAGCAATGGTTTTTAAATTAAACAAATGGCTCAGCTCGACACGTTGGTGACAAACCGATAATTGGTTGATCTGGCTAATGACTTTAATGGCGTTAATGGAATTGCCGCCTATTTGGAAGAAGCTGTCGTGAACGCCAACGCACTCTAACCCCAACACCTGAGACCAGATGTCGCACAGTGCGATTTCCAGCTCACTTTCTGGGGCGACGTAACCATTGGATTCCACCCATTCCGGCTCGGGCAGCGCTCGACGGTCAAGCTTGCCGTTTAACGTCAGAGGAATGGCTTCAATCTGGTTGAAGGTGGCGGGCACCATGTAATCTGGCAGATGAGCATTTAAGCTGTGGCGGAGGTCATCCATGCTGAGTGTCTGGTCACTCACAAGGTACGCGGCAAGATACTTGTCGCCTTCTTTTTCTCTGTCGATGACGACAGCTTGCTGTACCCCATCAACCGCCATAAGTGTGGCTTCAATTTCACCCAGCTCAATCCGGTAACCACGTATCTTCACTTGGCTGTCATTGCGCCCGATGTATTCCAGTTGACCATCGTGACGCCAGCGTACCCAGTCTCCGGTTTTGTATAACCGCTCATCCTGCCCTTCCATTGGGCTGTCGATGAACTGCTCCGCCGTTAGAGTGTCTCGGTTGAGGTAACCTCTCGCCAGTCCTGCGCCCCCTATGTGCAGCTCACCGGGAACACCGATGGGACACAGCTTTCCATTGCCCGAGAGGACATAGCACCGCTCGTTACTCAGCGGTGTACCGATAATGTGGGCGTTACCCGATTGGTATCGAGATTGGGTACTCCAAATGCACGCTTCAGTTGGGCCGTACACTTGAATGACCTCTTTAAACCGCTGCGACAAGCTTTGGTAAATCGCTTCCGAGCCACTTTCGCCGCCGACAATAACGGTCACATGAGACAAATCGAGAGCTTCTGGCAGTGCCACTTGCAGTACTGACCACACTGATGGAGTAAGCTGCAATACGTTGGTCTTGCTGACATGCTCGGATAAAGTTTCCGATGCTTGGTGGATATCCGACAGGTGAACCGTGCCACCTGATAAGAGTGGTAAGCCGTATTCCAAGCCAAAGATGTCAAAGGTGTATTGAGTGAGGCTGACTAAGGAAACGGGCTGTGCTTCAGCGGACAGGGTTTCAACAGACTGATGATATTGATGAATAAAATCGGCGTAAGCCGAATGCGGCATCATCACCCCTTTGGGCTTACCTGTGGTGCCTGAGGTGTAAATGATGTACGCAAGATCATCACCTGAAACCATCAGGTTTAGGTTCTCTGATGATTGAGGATACGCGTTGTCTACCAATACTAGCTCGGGTAGCTGAGGTAAATCACTTAACCAAGCATCCAGCTGGCTAAGATGCGTTTGCTGAGTAAGTACCAGCGGTGCTGCAGTATCTTCCAAAATAAACTGCGTGCGCTCTTTCGGGTATTCTGGCGATACGGGGACATACGCCCCGCCCGCTTTGAGCACCGCTAAAATGCTCACCACCATGTCGACGCTTCGGTCTAAGTACAAGGCAATCGGTGTATCTGCCGTCAGTTCACGCTCGTAACGAATCACATGTTGTTGGCGCAGAGTATGCGCGAGCTGGTTGGCTTTTTGGTTCAGCTCTTGATAGGTCAAGTGCTGGTCTTGATACGTAAGTGCCACCGCATTCGGTGTAGTTTGCACTTGCGCTTCAAACAGTTGATGCCACGTTGGCAGGGACGGTGCAGGCGATTGTGTGGTATTCCAGTCGTGGATGAGCCTGTTTTGCTCAGTGCTATCAATCACATTGATATGGTGATGGCTTTCGTCGCTCTGATGAGCAACAAACTGCAATATGCTCTCCAATTGCGTCAGTAACCTTTCGACTTGGCTGATTTCCATCAGCGACTGATCAAAACCTAGCTGAATCGACAACGAACCTTCTTTCTCGTAGGCCATCACCGAAAATGGATAGTCCATTTTATCGGACCAACTTCTCGGTGTGCTGTCTGCCGAAAGCCCAGTTGGAGATACATCATCGAGAGATGGGTAGTTTTCAAAAATAAACAAACTTTGGAAAAGGCGCTTGCCGTCTTCTTGCAGATCGGCCAATGCAATCCCACTAAAGCTATTAAGCTCAGCGATACTTCGATGAATGGAAGTAAGTGCTTCGGCAACGGTGAGGGAATCGGTCCAATTGACGGCGAGTGGCAAGGTATTGATGTATAAGCCGACGCTTTCTTCAATCCCATCGATCGGAACATCTCGCCCCGAAACCGTGGTTCCAACAATGGTTTGAACGTCTTGCGTGTAGATTTGAATCAACTTATGCCATGCAAATTGCAGTGCCACGTTGAGTGTTACGTTATGGGATTGGCAGGCAGATTTGAGCTGTTGGTAAGCTTTCCCGCTAATACACTTTGACGCTTGCGCAGGTGTCACAAGCGACCTAACACTATCGAGCTCCTGGGACTCTGGCAGAAATACGCCAAGGTCATTCGGTTGACTCAATGAACTGCGTTTTTCCGACCAATAACGCGTGGTTTTATCACGTTGTGCCATACGGTGTATTTGCACTTTGCCATACACCGACTCTTCCACCACGTTTGGCACCTGCCTTGCACTCAATGAGTCGTAGTATCTGTGAACTGCCTTGAGCAAAATTGGATTGCTCCAGCCGTCGGTAATGCTGTGATGCGCGGTTTGAATTAGTGTAAAAGCACTGTCACTGCGTTTGATTATCGCTACGCGCATCAGGCCAGACACGGTGAGGTCAAAAGGCTTTTCACGCTCTGCGGATTGTAGAGCGATGATGGCTTCATTGTGTTCGTCTTCTGGGAGGTGCGCCAAACTTAAAGAGGTGAATTGGCGTGAGGTGATACCTGCCTCTTTTCCGATCACCTGAACCATTTCCCCTTCCCAGTGAAAAGCGATTCTGAGCGCTGGAAACGCGATGGATGCGAGCTCCCATGCTTTAAAATAACGGTCAACATCAATGGCACGGTCATAATCCACCAGCACTTGAAGGCGATAAGCATCATCTTCAGGTTGGCTGATGTGATGATATACAAACCCTTGCTGCAAACTGCTTGCTGGATAAATAGCCGCTATGCCCGATAGACCATGTTGGCGAGACTGACCAATGTGCTCCAATTGCGATTGGTGCAATCCAGCGCAGCCAAAGTCACTCGCCGTATTCACGCCCCCTCGCTTGGCCGCTTCTAGGCTTTGCTCCAATACTTGATGCAAAGATGTGTCGAACGCATGGCGAAATGCCATGGTCTGAGTTGGCGACAATTGAGAAATGATGTCGAACTGCAGTTGCCCATTAAAGACACCACCATTGATGTTCAGTAAAGCGCTGTCACGGTTACCTTCTCCAATAACATTGCCACTGTCTTCATTCACCACCTCCCACATCGACCCTTTTCCTGTGGAGTCCAATTGCCCTAGGTAGTTAAAGTAAATCTTCGGCAACGCATCATGAGAAAACGTGTGAGAAAACGCACCAAACCCAATGCCTTTATTGGGGACACGGCGCAGAGTTTCTTTGGTTTGAATAATGGTGTGTTCGAGATCGCCTGCCGCCTCTAATCGCAGCGGATAAGCCGTGGTAAACCAGCCTAGTGTGCGAGAAATATCGAGAGCAGGATCGATCGCCTCGCGCCCATGTCCTTCAAGCGTAATGTGATTAACTGACTGCCCCGCAACGGCATTCAGCGCAAGGCTTAACGCGCTCAGAAGCAAATCATTGATTTCGGTGTTATATCCTTGATGCGCCTCGTGCAGCAGCAAATGCGTTTCTTTTAACGGAAACTCGATTCGCGTTGTAGACGTATTTTCAGCAATATCAGCACCACAAGAGTCGCTTTGCGGGGAAGGCAGTGTCTTTGTATCTGATAACACATCGTGCCAATAAGGCAGCTCGGTCACATGGGTTTCCCTATATTGCTCCACTGCATGTACCCATTGGCGATAGCTGCTTCCTTTCTGCGATAGCGTATTGTCAGACAGTAACGTCTCTAAGTCCTCTGCAATGATTCGCCAAGACACCGCATCTATAATCAAGTGGTGAAAAGCAAACCAGAGGCGGGCTTCACCTTCGGGGTAACCTGTTAGATACGCCGCTCGCCATAAGGGGCCATTTTCTATATCGAAATCGCTCTGCCAAGTTGTGAGCTGTTGCGCTACGTCCATTTCTGCCGCCACATTCAACTCATGCACTTCTGATTTTGGTAATTCTTCAGTCCGGCAATAACACTGCTTGATACTGCCTTCGTCAATGTCAAAGCGAATTCTCATGGCATCGTGGTGGGCACTCAACTGGAATAAAGCCGCCTCAAGAGCAGGTTTGGAAATACCAGCGGGTACACGTAGCGTAAAGGCTTGATTCCAATGGTCTGGGTTTGCCAGCGCTTTGTTGAAAAACCACGTCTGTATAGGCAATAGAGAGAATTCACCTTCCAGCTCTCCTTGCTCAGTATTGAGCGTTTGCTGAGGTTTATTGTCCGCCAATACCAGCGCCAATTGCTTAACCGTTGGCGCATCAAACATGTCTTTCACTTGAATATGAAAACCCGCTTTACGGATTTTAGAGACAAGTTGAATGGCGATGATGCTATCGCCACCAATACGGAAAAAGTTGTCGTTCACACCGATACTTTCAATGCCTAAAACTTGCTTCCAAATGCTGCAAAGTTCCAGTTCTATGTCGCTATCAGGCGCGACATAATTATTTTTATCGATGAGTTCAGGTTCTGGAAGCGCATTGCGATCCAGCTTTCCACTGCTCGACAATGGAAAGTCTTTCATCGGAACGAACGCCACTGGCACCATATATTCGGGTAGGCGAAGTGCCAAATAGTCGCTCAATTCTCCGTATGTCAGCGCTTGATGGCCGATATCAGGTGAATTGGTATGGGGATGTTGAGCAGATGAGCTAAGGTGTGAATCAACATCATGCAATGCATGGCTTGAGACATTCACGGCGTCTTCACTGAAGAACAAATGTAAGGCGCCCGCTTGCTCAGATTCCGTTGCCAGCAATACTTGTAATGTTAACCCTTGCTGCTCCGCCATTAGATGTAAAGCTTCAATGGAAAGCGCGTCTTCGGCAGAGAAAGATCGTTCCGTTGACGGGTTCCCCATCACGCATTGCTGTACGTCCCAGACTCGCGTATCTGGATAATGCTTTATCCAAACTCCACGTTCAGACGAAGCCAATAAACTTGGCAAATCGAGTTCATTTGAATACTCAACCGAGTCAAATTCACTTAATTCAATAGAATTGTTATTGGCGGCTTCGACGCCCTCTGTGCCGTTTTTCTTAATTTGAACAATGACATCGTATCGAAAGCGATTCATTTCGTGATCGGCAAATCCGCGTTTAGGAAGCACTTGAACCGCATCCACCGCTGGGTGCTGCATCAATGCGAGAAAGTAAGTGGGAGAAATCGCGAGTTCTGTTTCTTTCGATGCTAACCAAGTCGCCTGTTTGACTAACTGAGCGATGGCTTTCTCCGGATTCCGATGAGCAAGAATGGAAAGATGGAAAGCCCTTAGTAACCGTTGATCTCTTATATCACCAAAGAATAGGTTGCCTTCCCCCTCAATGCTTTCAATGGCTTGTTCGATCACTTTGTCGAGGTAGCCAGCATTAGGAAAATATTGAGAAACCGAATTCATCACCACTGTATCAACACATTGCTCTAACGCGGCATTAGCCACCTCGTTAGCTGGGCAAGTGACAAATTCAGATTTATGCTCATATCCCAACACTTTTGCCGAAGAAGACAAACGATTCATCGCATTTGATGAAAAATCGGTAGCTATATAGTGGGTGCAAGACGGCAATAACGGATAGAAAATCAAACCCGATCCCGAGCCAATTTCTAATACGGAATGAGGGCTTAACCCTTGAATACGAGCGACCGTAGCATCGACCCATTCTTTCATTTCTTCCGGTGGGATAGGCAATTGCGTAAACGAGCTTTTCCAGCCTCGGATATCGAACTGATTAATGGCCTGGTTATCCTCTTTGTATTCCGCTTCATAAACGCTCTTCCAAAGCGCCACGCCTTCCTGCTCCTGATTGGAAGAAGAGGTAGGAGCGTGTTCCACGTAATACCCTACTAGCGCCTTTTCACCCGCGCCCTCAACGGTATGAACGCACGATGCTTTGATTCTTGGGTGCGCTTGCATCGCCGCTTCAATTTCTTCTAACTCGATACGGTAGCCGCGCACTTTGACTTGGAAATCGTTTCTTCCCAAATACTCGATGTTTCCATTCGGCTGACGTCTGACTAAATCACCGGTTTTGTAAAGCTTGTTTAGACCTTGCGCTATCTCTTCTTTGGTCGCAAATGGGTTATCGACAAAACGTTCTTTCGTAAGGTTTGGCTGGTTCAAATACCCCTGTGTAACGGCAATACCACCGATATACAGCTCACCGGGTAGCCCTTCGGGGCATAACTGAAGATGCTCAGAATGGGGGTCCATGATCAATAAACGCACATTTTGAATGGGTCGGCCAATGGGCACGGTTTCCGTTTCATTCAGTAAGCAATCGTACACACTGACTTCTATCGAGGCTTCCGTTGGGCCGTATTGGTTATGCAAGGTTGCGCCATGCTGATTAATCGCATTGAACAGCCTAATGTGCTCGGGAGTTAATGCCTCCCCACTGCAAAAAACACGACGCACTGAACTCGGTATTGATTGGTTAGCGTGAGACAGAAAGTGGCTAAAGCCTGTTAGCATGGGAGGTACAAAGTGAGTAACCGTCACCCGATTTTGCGTCATGATGTGATGCAGCTGCTCCGGTGATTGATGCGCTTTTGGCGGCGCCATCACAATCGCTGCGCCTGTCCAGTTCGCCCAAAGCAGTTCCCACACCGATACGTCAAACGTGTACGGCGTCTTTTGCAACACTCTGTCGTTGGCACTCAACGGAAATTGGTTTTGCAGCGCTTCCAAACGATTGACCACGCCCTTATGCGGCACCATTACCCCTTTTGGCTGACCCGTTGTGCCTGAGGTATAGATGATGTAAGCCATATCCGAGCTACTGACATCCGCGTTTACGTTTTCATAGTTTTCGTTTGTGCGATCGCTACCTTCATCTATAGAGACACTTTCAGCAGGTAAATCCTTGTAGACACCGAGTAGATCGTTTTGCCACCTTTCTTGCGTTAGGATCAGCTGCGCTTGGGTATCTTCCAAAATGTAACGCGTACGCTGCGTAGGATTATCGGTGGCAATGGGTACGTAAGCACCACCGGATTTCATCACAGCCAAAATCGCGATAACCATTTCTAAGCTGCGGTCTAGATACAAGGCGACAGGGGTATTAGCCGCAAGTTGAGTTTGATTTCTGTTTAAGTGATACATTCGAATTTTATGGGCTAGCTGATTCGCTCGCTGATTCAATTCTCGGTAAGTGAGCGAATGTTGCTCAAAAATCAGTGCGGTATTGTCAGGGGTTTCCTTCGCCTGTTCTTCAAATTTTCCATGCAATGTTTTGTGTTCAGAATAAGTGCGCTGGGTGCCATTCCATCGGTGGTAAACATCGCTTAATTCCATCGGAGGTATCAGGGATATCTCCCCAATCGGCAACGCCTCTTCCATATGGCTTTGCAGTATTCGTTCAAATATCGTGGCGAACTGTGCCACCGTGGATTCATTAAACAGCGACGGTTTATAGTTAAATGACACGCGTATTGAATCGCCTTCATCGCGACATACTAAGCTCAAATCGTAACGGTTTTGATCGTTCCCTAAACGCGCTTCACCATAGGGCTCCCAGCCTTCTACATTGTGTTGGCTTCCTAGCTGGCTTTTATGCTCTCGAAGCAGAAACAGCGTTCTTGCAACCTGCCCATCTTGACTGGCTTTCACCATGCCAAGCTCTCGGTTAATTTGCCCCAGAGACAGCTCGCTGTGGTCTATTGCCTCAATCACACATTGCTGAACGGACTGCTTCACGCTTGAAAAGGTATCGTTTTGGTTCAAGCGAACTCGCAGTAATGCCTCTCTGGCAAATAGCCCGATAAGGTGCTCTAGCTCGGAGCGATTCCGGTTAGTGAACGCTGAGGCTATGGCAACGTCAGTTTGACCCGTTATTCGGTGCAGCAAGACACCATAAGTCGCCAGCAATAGGGAATACAGCGATGTACCAGTCTGTGTACACTCGTCCTTTAACCAGCGAGTCAAACGGGTAGGTAAAACGTGTTCATATTGAGTCACGGACACATCGTTGTGGATGCCTGGCGTGCGGTCGTAAGGTAACGCTAAATCGACGTCGCAACCCGCCAGTTGCGTTTTCCAGTAATCAAGATGAGACGCTCGCTTGGCTTTCTGTGATTCTTGCTGCATCCAGTGAGCGTAGTCTGCCGGTTGAACTGGAAGTGCAGGTAAGATTTTACTTGTCTCTTCAGGTTGCTGTTCGCTGTTTGAATACAAATAAAAGTGGAAGAAATCACGCTCGAAATGCGCAATGGAGCCACCATCAAAGATAAGGTGAGAGAAAACAAACACTACTTTGCTTTCAGTATCGCTGCATCGGATGATGTGCACGCGAAACATAGGACCGGTGTTGACGTTAAACGCTTCTGCAATATC
The DNA here is from genome assembly GCF_002835515.1 of Vibrio sp. vnigr-6D03. Taxonomy (NCBI): domain Bacteria; kingdom Pseudomonadati; phylum Pseudomonadota; class Gammaproteobacteria; order Vibrionales; family Vibrionaceae; genus Vibrio; species Vibrio sp. vnigr-6D03. The sequence goes on along the minus strand of NZ_PIZL01000061.1, from coordinate 57,755 downwards.
TTGCTGAATCACCTCATCCAGCGATAGAGCTACGACCTCTTGGTTATGATCAGATAAATTCGTTTCGCGGATTTCATATTGTACATTGGGCAATATTCGCTGCTTTAATTGCCCTTCTTCGTTCACAAATACGGTTCGTAGGCTTTCATGCCGCTGTATTAAGCATGACATGGCACGGCGAAGCTTGGCGACGTCAAAATGTTCTTTGGAAGAAGAATGTTCAACGGAATACATACAGGGGATGTTGCTGGTAGAAGTGGCATTATGCAGGCTTTCAAGTACCCACATATCTTGCTGTAATTCAGAAACCGGAAATGTGTTATCACTACCTTGTCGGTTTAATGCTTCTATGCCATTTCCTGTGCGGCGCTTACGCTGCGCGAGCAACTTTTCCCGTTGCTTTTGGGAAAGCGAAAGCCTTCCCTTTCTTTCACCGTTCATATTCTGCCTACTGTGTTTGCTTCGTTGTATTTATTCTCTAGATGCTTGGGTATAGCGTTACTCTTCCGATGCCATTAATGCTTCGATTTCCTCTTCACTCATCTCTGAGATGATCAAATCTTCAATCAAGCGCGATAGCGACTGAACGGTATTCCCCCGTGTAATGAAGTCTGAAAAGGTCACTTCGATGCCCAGTTCAGCCTCAATCCCACTCAATAGCTGAATGGCAAGCACCGATGTTCCGCCCAAGTCCATAAAGCGCTGGGTGCAGCAAAGTTGGGGACGAGCCAATACTTCGCACCAAATACGATGGATTTCTTCTTCAATGTCGGTTTCTGGTAAGGCGGGCTCTTGCGAAATAGAGGGTTGAGAAATAGAGGATTGCGAAATGACTGCTTGCGAAACACCAGCCGAAACTGCACTTGGTGCCAATTGCGCTAATGCTTGGCGGTCGACTTTGCCATTTTCTGTCATGGGCAATGACTCTACATGCTCAATATGCGCAGGGATCATGTAGCTGGGTAACGAGCAGGAAAGCCGATGCCGAAGGGAATTAGCGTCAAAAGCAGAGCTGACGACAAACGCAGCCAACTGCCCTTGGTAAGACTGTGACGACAACACCACAACACCTACCTGCTGCACATTTGATTGGGCAAGTATGTGACTTTCGATATCACCAAGTTCGACTCGATGACCACTAATTTTCACCTGATGGTCGATTCTGCCAAGACACTGATATGACCCGTCTGGGTTGGCTCTCCCTAAATCTCCTGTTTTGTATACCTTGCCTTGTGCTGACGGATGATCGATAAAGCGTTGCACCGTCAATTCAGTACGGTTCCAATACCCTGCGGTGACCCCCTCCCCTGAGATGCAGATTTCACCCACATTGCCTTGAGGCAATTCTGTGTTGTTGTCATCCAGAATGAGGATCTGAGTATTTAGGATGGGATGACCAATATCGATTTGGTCTTTGTGCGTCACATCTTGTACGGTCGACCAAACCGTGGTTTCGGTTGGTCCGTACATATTGAAAATACGCGCTTGGGTGACCGACTGGAGTTTTCTAAGCAGAGTAACAGGGAATGCTTCACCGCCAACCAATAAGGTACTAAGCCCCGCTAAAGCCGCTTGAATACGAGGTTCATCCATCATGACACTGAGATGAGAAGGGGTGATTTGAAGGACATCTACGTCAGAAAGCGCTTCGGAAAGCCGAGAAATGGATTTGCGCTCATCGTCCGAAATCAAATGAACGGTCAGCCCCTGCAACAGTGCAACCAGAGATTCCAAAACAAAGATGTCGAAACACACCGTTGTTAGAGACGCCATACTACGCAGTTCACTTAAACCAAGGCATTCTTGCATCCCTGCATTAAAATTTGCCACATTACCGTGAGTGACACACACGCCTTTGGGTTTTCCCGTCGAGCCTGACGTGTAAATGAGGTACGCCAAATCGGTTGCTGCGCCTTGGTGACATTCAAACCTTGGATGGAGTGCCAAAGAATTCGCCATCAATGCAACGTCCACTGACAATTTACTTTGTATGGTTCCGAGCATTTTGGTTCCGCTGTCATCGGCGATAACCAAGCGACACATGCTGTCGTTTAGCATGTGTTCTACCCTTGATGATGGGTAATTCAAATCTACAGGTAAATAAGCCGCACCCACCTTAAGCACTGCTAATATGGACACGAGAATGTCTTCTGAGCGCTCCAAAAGAATGGCTACTATGTCGCCTTCTTTTACCTGCTTATCTACCAAAAGGTTGGCAAGTCTATTGGCTCTTGAATTTAGTTCATTAAAGCTGACTTCTTTATTTTTAAAAACGATTGCGCACTTATCACCAGATAAACGAAATCGTTCTTCAAATAAATATTGAAGGCTTACGCCTTGATCAATATCATTTTTCATACTCATTCCATGTAACCTTATTAATTACAGAGCGTATATTTTTATGTGCGACAGAAATACAATATTAAAAATGAATCACTCGTGACTCTTTTGTTTTAACCGACGCATGAGTAGCGCTTTTTTATTAATGCTGGTCTTTGGCTTTGTCTCGTTGGATTTATCTGAGATTTCTGCAACCATGCTGCTAGGGTGAGGTATAAATCCACCACCGGATTCCAGCAATTTCTGTACTCGCTGATGAATCGCTTCGAAAGGCTGATCTTGAGACGTTAACTCCGTTAATGATTGGCAATGCTCTAACACGCTTTTTGAGCCTAACTCCTCCATTGCTTTCATAAGATGGACCGTCGTCCATTCAGCTTGGGGCAAAAAACGGGCGACTTGCTGGGCTTCTAACCTCCTTGCATTATCAGGACCGTCCGTCATATGAGCCATCACCAGTTGTGGCACGCCAGCTCTCACACATTGCGCACTAGAGCCAATTCCACCGTGATGTATCACTAGCGAACAACGTGAAAAAACACGCTCAAATGGAAGCTTTCTCGCTCGAATAACGTGCTTAGGCAACTCGCTAGGCAGCATATGGTCATGTTCCGTCACGACAATGGCGGGACGATTGGCTTGCGCACAAGCGTCGATGGCGGTTTTGTATAAATCTTTTGAAACGAGTTGGCTTGTGCCACCAGTGATCAGCACGGGATTAGGGTTCGCGAGAAAAAAGCGCTCGATCGCTTCAGGCAAAAGGTCGTGAGATTTCTCTATACCCGTCGATTTCTCAGTAGTTAAAGGAAAGCCCACATGCGATATTTCCAACTTAGAATCAAAGACTTCGTTTGAGAACCAACTAGGCCAAAAGCCTAAATTGTGTACGCTGGAAAATTGGTAATCCTGCCAAGTTGTTCGCCCTTCAAGCTGGAGAAGTGCTCTAAAATCATTCACTTCTTTGTCTAGTGTTGCTTTAAACGCCTGATTGATCAGCGCCATATAGCTCAAGTTGCTAGGCGCGAGATAAACGCTAATAAAGGGCAATTGGCGCACTTCGGAAAGGTGCATGGCAGCAATGCTGGATCGGCAACGTCCAATGAGTATGGTCTCGGGTTCGTTTGCGTATTGGGCGAGGATATTGAATTCTTTTAATCGCTTTTCTGGGCTGAGGTATTGCTGCCTGAAATGCTGGAACTGGTCTGGTTGAGAAAAAGGCTGGAGGAAATTAGGCAAGTATTCTTGGAGCTCATGATACGAATCTTCATCTTCCCAAGATGTAAAATTCACCCCAGCATCTTCTGCCCATTGTTGGTATCCATAATGGCTAAAAATACGGACTGAGTGCCCCTGTTCTTTCAAATATTCAGCTAACCGGATAAAAGGAATGACATCCCCACCTACCCAATGAGTCGATATTAATATATTCGCCATATGATGATACCAGCCAGTATTAAATATTATTGAAACTAATAGCTAAGTATTAATTTGATTTATTTTTTACTGCGAAAAATATCATCAATAGAATTTTTGTTACATTAATATTGGATAAATTTTAGACTCAGTTAACAATTATAAATCGCGCTAAAATATATTTATCTAATTTGAGATTTATCTACTGACTTATATTGAATAAAAAGGTAATTAAATAAATAACAGAGATTGAGATCAATATTTAAAAATAAATATTAATGTAATTATAGTTTAATTGACTTAGGTTATTTTATTGTGATTTTTTACTAACAAATAAAACAATAAAACACCTTCTTTCGATGATTTTTAATCTAGGCGTTTGAATATAGCTCTCTATCACCCAGCCAGCGGTCGATGATTGCTTGAGCGTTGTTTGGATATTGCTCATGCAGATGCCTTGCAATACGTTGAACCTCCGGAATCAGCTTTTGATCTCGCACCAAATCAGCAATTTTAAAATCCGCTAAACCGGTTTGTTTGGTGCCAAGCAGTTCACCTGGTCCTCTAATTTCTAAATCTTTCTGTGCAATCACAAACCCATCATTACTTTCACGCAATACACCTAAACGCTTCTGGGCTGTTTTAGAAAGAGGAGAATGGTAAAGCAGGACACAATGACTTGCGACCGATCCTCGCCCTACTCGACCGCGAAGTTGGTGAAGCTGAGCCAAACCCAATCGCTCTGGGTTTTCTATGATCATCAAACTGGAGTTAGGAACATCCACCCCCACTTCAATAACCGTGGTCGCCACCAGCAAATGCAGTTCGTTGTTCTTAAACTGAGCCATGATTTGCTGTTTTTCAGCAGGCTTCATGCGCCCGTGTACCAAACCAATGTTCAACTCAGGTAGTTGAAGTTTAAGCTCCTCTGCCGTATCAGCGGCAGCTTGGGCTTCTAGCACTTCTGATTCATCTATCAGAGTACACACCCAATACGCTTGTTTCCCTTCTAGGCACGCATTTCGAACTCTGTCGACAATGTCCTTTCGACGCGTATCCGGAATCGCGACCGTTTGAATCGGCGTTCTTCCTGGCGGCAGCTCATCAATCACCGAGGTTTCTAAATCGGCATATGCCGTCATTGCGAGTGTACGGGGAATGGGGGTGGCAGTCATGATCAACTGATGCGGGTAATAGCCTTGCTTGGTTCCCTTTTCACGTAGCTCTAACCTTTGATGAACACCAAAACGGTGCTGCTCATCAATGATGACCAAAGAGAGATCTTTAAATTCTACGTGCTCTTGAAATAGTGCATGGGTTCCGACCACCATTTGCGCATCGCCACTGGCAATATCCGCTAATTCCTTTTCTTTGGCTTTGCCTTTCAGCTTGCCGGCCAGCCAGCCAACTTTGATGGGCTTACCATTGAATTCGATTTTCTCGAACCACTCGGTAAAGTTGATTGCATGCTGCTCTGCCAACAGCTCAGTGGGCGCCATTAATGCCACTTGATGACCGTGTTCCAGCGCTCGTACTGCCGCCAAGGCTGCCACCAGCGTTTTTCCGGATCCTACATCGCCTTGTACCAATCGCATCATTGGATGCGGCTTTTCCAAGTCTTGCTCAATCTCGTTAACCACCCTTTGCTGTGCGCCGGTTGGGGTGAATGGCAACAAATCCAGCAATTGCTGTTTCAGCTGATTCACTGCGGGTAAAGGCAGTGCTGCGTCTATTTGTGTTTTACTGCGCACAGCAAGCATGGATAGATTCTGCGCCAGTAATTCTTCTAAAATCAATCGTCTTTGTGCTGGGTGCTCGCCGGCATCAAACGCTTCTAAATCAATTGAAGGAGAAGGTCGATGGATAATGTGAAGTGCTTGCCCCATGGTCATCTGATTGTTATAGAGCCCACTTGGCAGCAATTCAGTAACCGACGCTTTATCTAATAGTTCTAACGCTTGATCGGTCAAGTTACGCAGGGTGATTTGCCTGAGCCCTTCCGTCGTTGGGTAAACTGGGGTTAATGTCGGTTCGGTTTCCGCTTTTTGGTCTGGAGCATAAAAAGTGTAATCAGGATGGATGATCTCCAACCCATGACCGCCACGCTTTATCTCTCCATAAGCATGAACCAATTTTCCGTTGGAGAAGTTATTCTTCATGGCCGCGGTAAAATTAAAAAACCTTAAGGTAACCGTACCATTACCGTCGCTGATCTTTACCGTCAGCATTTTGCGACGTCCAAAAATGGTGTCTACGCCCATCACTTTTCCTTGCACCGCCGCCCATAACCCCGGGTGAACCTTCGCCATAGGATAAACACGGGTGCGGTCTTCATAACGGTAAGGCAGATGAAACAAGAGATCCTGAACGGTGTTCAGCCCGACTTTGGCTAACTTTTCTGCCACTTTTGCGCCGACACCAGATAGCTCTGTAAGTGGAATGGCAGACAGGAGTTGCGACATAAAAAGGTCTCTCTTGATTCTAGAAAAGTGAATGTGGATTCAGAGAGTTAGTTTGACGCCCATTTGAAAGATCTTCAAGAGCAAGGCAAGGAATCAGAAGCATAAACGAAAAACCCCGCAATCGCGGGGCTAATGTACGTATAGAGAATGCTCTTTTTGGAAACAACAGCTCGTATCGTATTTACTGCTTTTTCGCTACAGGGAAGCTGATTTGAACTTTCAGCCCCCCTTCGTTGCGGTTATTCACCACAACGGAGCCGAGATGCTGGCTCATGATACGTTTAACGATCGCCAATCCCAATCCTGTGCCTTCGCTGCCGCGCGCAGTATCGCCCCGAGTAAAAGGTTCAAACAGCTTCGCTACCTGGTCTTTTTCGATTCCGGGTCCGTTATCTTCTACGCATACCCACGTCAGCTTGTTGTCGGCAGTCATACCCGAACTCACTTTGACCCACCCATTGCCATAACGAACGGCATTCACTACCAAGTTACTAACGGCACGTTTGATCGCGATTGGGCTACCTAATACAGGTTTATTGGGTTCTTGTAGGTCCGTTTCGATAGGAATTTCGTAGCCTCCTTCCGATCCGGCCACGTCTTTTGCAATATCGTTAAGATGCACAGGAGTGAATGAATCAGTATTTACGGGTTTCAAATAATCCATAAACTGGCTGATGATTTCATTGCACTCTTCAGTATCACTGATGATCCCTTCCGCTAAATACGCATCTTCAGGAGACATCATTTCCGTCGCCAGTCGAATTCGAGTAAGAGGAGTACGTAAATCGTGACTGATCCCAGCCATGAGAAGTGCTCTGTCCCCTTCTAGCTCTTGAATACCTCGAGACATTTGGTTGAATGCTTTTGTCACCGCTTTGATTTCGGTTGCGCCACGCTCTGGCAGCGGCGGTGGAATTTCACCTCGCCCAACGTTTGCGGCCGCTTTTTCTAATGCCATTAGTGGGCGGTTTTGCAAACGGATAAACAACCAACCACCCGCGATAATCAATAGTGCCCCAATCAGGCTGTTGCGGAAAAAGGGCGCGAAGTCTTCTTCTTGCAGTTCCGACAATGGAATCCGAATCAAATACCCAGATAAAGACTCGATTTTCACCCATAACACGTAGCTTTCTTCCGACAAGATAAGGCGGACGTGCGTTTCTCTGTCGAGGGCGGCGCTCATTTCTTCACTCATCAAATCGATTTCTGTGGCTTTGTCATACTCCTCAACGATGGCTTCATCAAGCGTATGCATGGTTACCCCAAGCTGCTCCAGCAGTTTACGACGCTGAGGCGCTTCGAGCACCACGCCGGATTCTAACTCAACACTTTCATCAAGCATGAGGTTCATCTCGTAGGCAAGAATACGGTTGAACTGCTGCAAGCTGGGTAAGAGCGCGTAATTGAAAACAGCAAAGTAGGAAAAAACCTGACTGGCAATAAGTAAGGTAAGGAATAGAACTATGCTTTGAGTACGGGAGCTGCGTAATCGCATCGAGGGCTCCTTTCGGAAATAGGTGAGAAGTGTTATCGGTTAAAAAAGATAGGGAGTAAAGTGATTATCTTTACTCCCTACTCATGTCAGTTTTGAGCGTTACATTTCTTTGCCGTCTGGGACAAAGACATAACCTAATCCCCAAACCGTTTGAATATAACGTGGGCGGCTAGGATCTTCTTCCAGCATACGGCGTAAACGGGAAATTTGAACGTCAATAGAACGTTCCATGGCCGAGTATTCACGACCACGTGCCATATTCATGAGTTTGTCACGCGACATTGGCTCACGCGCATTGGTCACGAGCGCTTTCAGAACCGCAAACTCACCGGATGTCAGTGGCATAGGTTCTTCACCGCGGAACATTTCACGTGTCCCAAGGTTCAGTATGAATTCACCGAACTCGATAACCTTATCTTCAGCACTTGGGGCGCCCGGTGCTTCAATCGTCTGACGACGTAAAACAGCTCGGATACGAGCAAGCAGCTCACGCGGGTTAAATGGCTTAGGTAGGTAATCGTCAGCGCCGACTTCCAAACCAACAATACGGTCTATCTCATCGCCTTTTGCTGTCAGCATTAAGATAGGCAGCATGTTGTTGGCATTACGCAAACGGCGACAAATGGACAAGCCATCTTCACCAGGTAACATCAAGTCCAATACCATTAGGTGGAAGTTTTCGCGTGTTAGCAGACGATCCATCTGTTCACTGTTGGCGACACTACGCACCTGAAAACCTTGCTCAGATAAATAGCGCTCTAACAAAGAACGTAATCGAGCATCATCATCTACCACTAGTATTTTGTAGTTCTCTTGCATAGATCTTACTTCCGCTAACAACTTAATCGGACTAAAGGTAGCATTGACTGAGCGTTTTTCACTCAATCAATTGTTACACTTTATTTCTTCGCTTCATATATGAAACACAAGTATATACCCTACCTCATTCTGACCGCGAGCGATTATTGACAGAGAAAACTGCTTTGTCGTTGATTTACGCAGCTAAATCACAGTAGATGATTCTATTTTTTCAATTGTCACAGGAATGGATTTCGATATTGGTGTAAAACTGTACTCCCCATGACTGTCGAGAGCCACTAACGGATTAGTTTCTGGAAAATACGCCGCCAAGTTACCCGCAGGTATCTCATAAGCAACCAGTTTAAATGAGGTAACCTGACGCTTAACATCGTCTCCCCAACAGGCCGTAATGGTCACCCGATCCCCTTCTTGGCACCCCAAAAGTTCTATATCGGTTGGATTAATGAACAATACTTTTCGCTCGCCAGATATCCCACGGTATCGGTCATTAAAGCCATAAATGGTGGTGTTGTATTGATCATGAGATCTCATGGTTTGTAACACAAAAACGGGATCGGTACTTTTACGTGGTTTTGCCCATTTGATTATCGATTCAGGTAAAGCATGAGAATGAAACTCTGCTTTTTCACTTTGAGTGGCCCAAACACGCTCTGCTGCTCGGTTTCCCAAGTAAAAGCCACCGGGCTGTTTCAAACGATGATTAAAATCGGTAAATCCAGGGATGGTTTTCTCGATGAGGTCGCGTATTAAACCGTAATCTTTGATGAGTGCCAGCCAATCAACCGGAGTAACACCCAGCGTTGCCTGCGCCATACCTGCCACAATTGCGGGCTCTGAACGCATTTCGCTTGTGTCACTTTTCACGACGCCACCAGACGCGTGCACCATGCTAAAGGAATCCTCGACGGTCACTTTTTGGGGCACACCCTCTTGTAAGTCGATATCGGTTCGACCCAAGCAAGGCAATATCAACGATGCCTTACCAGGCGTGACGTGTGTTCGATTCAACTTAGTGGCAATATTCACCGTGAGATCACAAGAAGAGAGCGCTTGCAGCGTTCTGGCGGAATCCGGTGTGGCTGCTGCAAAATTTCCCCCTAAGGCAATGAAGACTTTGCTGCGCCCCTCTTCCATAGCTTTGATGGTTTGAACGGTGTTGTGCCCTTCATCTTGAGGGGGTTTAAACCCAAATTGTTTTTCTATCGCGTCCAGTAGGGATTGCGGTGGTTTTTCATCAATGCCCATAGTGCGATCACCTTGTACATTACTGTGCCCCCTTACTGGACATAGCCCTGCACCGCGTTTTCCCACTTGCCCACACAACAATTGTAGGTTCGCCATTTCCTGAATGGTTTTCACCGAGTGTAAATGTTGAGTAATGCCCATCGCCCACGTCAGTATTACTTTTTCAGAATGCCGGTAAATTTGTGCGGCGTGCTCGATTTCCGCTTGGCTTAGTCCAGACTGATCTACAATTTGGTGCCACTCCGTGTGTTCCACTTTGTCCAGATACGCCTCAAGCCCAAGTGTGTGATCTTCAATAAAACGCTGGTCAAACACACTCCCTGGTACGGTCTTTTCGCTTTGAAGTAAGGCTTTCACCATCCCACGCACCACCGCCATATCTCCCCCTAATTTGGGGGTAAAATAATGATGCGTAATTTTCGTTCCACCGCCCGTGAGCATTTCGTCCATCGCCTGTGGGTTGGTGAATTTCTGCAGTCCGCGCTCTTTGAGCGTATTGAATGTGACGATATTGGCGCCTCTTAACGATGCAGAGCGTAAGGTGTCCAACATTCTCGGATGGTTTGTTCCGGGGTTCTGCCCGAAGACAAATATAGCGTCGGCATGATCAAAGTCGTCTAAGGTAACGGTACCTTTGCCCACACCAATGGATTGTTTAAGCGCAACACCACTGGCTTCGTGGCACATATTTGAACAATCAGGGAAATTGTTGGTGCCATACGCACGTACAAATAGCTGATACAAGAAGGCGGCTTCATTGCTTGCTCGACCTGATGTATAAAATTCCGCTTGATTAGGATCGGGAAGCGCTTTGAGGTGTTTGGCTATTAGCGCAAAAGCATCGTCCCAACTTATAGGGCGATAATGGTCTGAAGATGGGTCATATTGCATGGGTTCTGCCAGACGACCTTGATCTTCCAGAAAATAATCCGTTTGTTTGGCAAGCCACGACACTGGATAGGTCGCAAAAAAGTCCGCACGAACACGACGGCTCGTTGCTTCCCAGTTCACCGCTTTTGCGCCGTTCTCACAAAACTTAAATCGGCGGTTCTCTTCCAGCTCACCCCAAGCACATCCGGGGCAGTCAAAGCCATCGTGTTGGTTTGTACTCAGCAAGTTGCGAATATTTCGGATAACGCTCTCACTTTTGATCAAGTGCTGAGTGGTGCTCGCTAACGCCCCCCAGCCTCCGGCATTCCCTGTGTATTTTTTTACCGTCATCATTTTTCCTTGATGTTATTTTTTAGGGGCTGAGAACCAAAGGCTAATCTTTGCTCACCGCTATAAATGTTAAACCCCTCTTGCTGACAAAACCCGATCAGCGTGATGCCAAAACGCTGTGCCATTTGCACTGCAAGCTGAGTGGGCGCCCCGACAGATACCGCAACAGGCACACCAGACATCACGACTTTTTGCATCATCTCAATACTTACTCTGCCGCTCAGCCCAATCACTTTGCCCTTTTCCATGTATTCTGGAACGCGTGCTCGCAGGCCAAGTAATTTGTCCAACGCATTGTGCCTGCCTACATCCTCTGCGATAGAAAGAAGGGAGCCGTTAGCATCAAACAACCCGCAACCGTGAGAGGCCCCTGTTTGGACGAATAGATCCTGTTGGGCTTTAAGCGCATCAGGCAACGAAACAACGACTTGTTCAGGAAGCCAACGAGAGGTGTTGTCTAGTTTTGGGACACCTCGAAGTTCAAGTAACCGAATGGCAGACTTGCCACACAACCCGCAACTGGAAAAGGACGCACTGCGCCCTTGCGACGCCCAATCGACCTCTAATTCGGGCACCAGTTCTGCGTAACATTCGTTACTATCCGTGCCTTCACCAAATGTTAAGCTTCTAACTTGAGCTACGCTGTCAATCACCCCTTCCGAAAGCAACATCCCAAGAACGAGTTCGCGATCCCCCCCCGGCGTTCGCATCGTCGAAAACAGGTGCTTTTCTTTCACGCTGGTATCGGGTTGTTGCTGTCGCAGCCAAATCGCTAAAGGTTCCTCAACGATCAATTTATCAGTCTGAGGAATGCACTTACCTTGTTTCACCGCGATTCGATTCAGGCGCTTTGTCGATTTATCCGTCTTATCGAGGTATTGCTCTGGGCTTTGTGCCACCCTATTCTTCACTATAGTCAGACCTGTTAAATGTTTGTTACTTCCAAATGAAACAGTAAATTGTGCACTCCGCCATACCAAAGCATAAAAAATGGGCACTGAATGTCGATTTCGCGACAATCCGTGGCTGAAATTGAAAACTATGTCAAAATTACTCTAATCCCATGAAACACGGCATTCCATTTCTGCTGACTTGTGGTAAAACTGACCCTAATTCCGGATACCGCTCTGAACAGGATGAAAACAAATTTAATTACACGAGAAGGCTTTAATCGCCTTAAAAAAGAGCTCGATTTTCTGTGGAAAGAAGACCGCCCAGAAGTGACGAAAAAAGTCACTTGGGCAGCAAGCCTTGGCGATCGCTCAGAAAATGCGGATTATCAATACAACAAAAAGCGCCTACGTGAAATCGACCGCCGAGTGCGTTACCTAAGAAAGCGCCTAGAGCAAGTGAAAGTGATCGACTACGCTCCTCAACAAGAAGGCAAAGTCTTTTTTGGTGCGTGGGTAGAAGTGGAAAACGAAAGCGGCGAGACCAAATCGTTTCGTATAGTCGGTCCCGATGAAATTTACGGTGGCGTCAAAGACTACATTTCCATCGATTCGCCCATGGCGCGCGCTCTATTGAAAAAAGAAGTGGACGATGAATGCGTCGTTCGCACTCCTGACGGTGAAAAAGAGTGGTTTGTTAACGCCATTCGCTACGATAAATCCTCGTAGACACACCCATTCCCCAAATTTTACTAAGAGTACACACGGATGAGCCAAGCTATCTGTCAAACCATTGCTCAGGAACTGAACGTTCGCACTGAGCAAGTCTTATCAGCCGTTACCCTAATTGATGACGGAAATACCGTCCCATTTATTGCCCGTTACCGTAAAGAGGTAACAGGTGGATTGGATGATACCCAGCTTCGAAACCTGGATTCTCGCCTTTCTTATCTGAGAGAAATGGATGAACGCCGACAAACCATCATCAAGTCTATTCAAGATCAGGGTAAACTGACTCCAGAGCTTGAAGCGGAGATCAACGGCGCAGACAGCAAAACACGCCTTGAGGACTTATACCTACCGTATAAACCGAAGCGCCGAACCAAAGGTCAAATAGCGATTGAAGCTGGTTTAGAGCCTCTTGCCGATACCCTATGGCAACAGCCAGAACATCATCCAGAGTCCGAAGCAGAAAAGTATCTCAATTCAGAAAACGGCATTGGGGATACAAAGGCTGCGTTAGATGGTGCTCGTGCCATCATCATGGAGCGTATTGCTGAAGACGCAAACTTGTTGGAGAAAGTCCGTGTTTACTTGAACAAGCATGCCGAATTGAGTGCTCGCGTTATTGAGGGCAAAGAGCAAGAAGGCGAAAAATTCAAAGATTACTTTGAGCACGATGAAGCCATCAGCAAAGCACCGTCTCACCGTGCATTAGCCATGTTACGTGGGCGAAATGAAGGCTTCCTTCAATTGTCCATGAATGCGGATCCACAGCAGGAAGAGGGGCAGCGAGGTTCGTACTGTGAATCCATCATTGCCGAGCACTATGGTATCCACCTAAGCCAAGCACCCGCCGACAGTTGGCGTAAACAAGTCATCAGCTGGGCATGGCGCATTAAAGTATCGATGCACATGGAAACGGAATTGATGGGTGCATTGAAAGAGCGCGCTGAAATTGAGGCTATTGAAGTATTCGCCACCAACTTGAAAGACCTGCTCATGGCCGCGCCTGCTGGTCCTAGAGCAACATTAGGTCTTGATCCGGGTTTACGTACGGGTTCTAAAATTGCAGTGGTAGATTCAACGGGTAAAGTCCTTGCCACTGACACCATCTACCCTCATCCACCACAAAAGCAATACGACAAATCGGCACACGTGGTCGAGCAGTTGGTTCGTCAGTTCAATGTTGATCTCATCGCTATTGGTAACGGCACGGCTTCACGTGAAACCGATGCCTTTGTTGCCGACGTTATCAAACGCGGTAATCTCAAAGTGCAGAAGATCATCGTCAGTGAAGCAGGTGCATCGGTGTACTCTGCGTCTGAGCTTGCCGCCAATGAATTCCCGAATATGGATGTGTCGCTGCGTGGTGCGGTGTCAATTGCTCGCCGCCTACAAGATCCATTGGCTGAATTGGTGAAAATCGACCCTAAATCGATCGGTGTCGGTCAATATCAGCATGATGTAAGCCAAAGCTTGCTAGCGAAACGTCTTGATGCGGTAGTGGAAGACTGTGTGAACGCCGTGGGTGTAGATGTGAATACGGCATCTTCCGCGCTGCTGACTCGTGTCGCAGGTCTTTCAACGACCATTGCACAAAACATTGTGAACTATCGCGATGAAAATGGGCGCTTTGCGAATAGAACCACATTGAAAAAAGTCGCACGTTTAGGTCCAAAAGCGTTTGAGCAATGTGCTGGTTTCCTACGGATCATGGATGGGAAAAACCCACTGGATGCTTCTTCTGTTCACCCAGAAGCTTACCCCGTGGTGAAATCCATCGCTGAGAAAAACCAGAAAGACATCAAAGTGATGATCGGCGACAGCGGATTCCTGAGCTCACTTAAAGCCGTTGATTACACCAACGATTCATTTGGTCTACCAACCGTTACCGACATCATCAAAGAGCTCGACAAACCCGGTCGCGATCCTCGCCCAGAATTTAAAACCGCCACTTTTGCCGACGGCATTAACAAAGTTTCGGACTTGGAGCCTGGCATGGTACTGGAAGGCGTGGTGTCTAACGTGGCCAACTTCGGGGCTTTCGTGGACATTGGTGTGCATCAAGATGGCTTGGTACACATATCTGCGCTTACCGATCGCTACGTCTCTGACCCACGTGAAGTGGTGAAAGCCGGTGACATCGTGAAAGTGAAAGTCATGGAAGTGGACGTACAACGCAAGCGAATTGGGTTGTCCATGCGATTAAACGATGAACCGGGGCAAGATAGCCGTAGCTCGCGACCTGCAAGCAATCGCCCATCTGGTCAACGTCAAGACAGAGGTAATCAGCGCAACCGCAACCAAGGGCAACGTAACGAGCCTCAAAACGGCGCAATGGGTGGCGCATTCGCAGCTGCCTTTGCTAATGCGAAGAAGAAATAAATCTTCTCACACGCCTCTGCACTTAATAAAAGCTGAATAGCAAAAGGTCGAGCATATGCTCGACCTTCTTTTTCGTTTTTATCATTCCAACCCATAGAGTCAGAAAAACTAGAAATAGTAAATTGCTAACCCAATGGTAATAACCATTCCAACGTAGTTATTGTTGAGGAAGGCTTGGAAGCATGCGTCTCGATCGCGGTGTCGCATTAAGTGTTGCTGATACACAAACAATGCACCTGTCGCCAATACACCCCAATAGTATCCGCTGCCTAATTGAAGCCACATCCCAAGCACAATCAACAGTGCAACGGAAACTAACTGCAGCAATCCAATGATCAGTTTATCGAAGCGACCGAATAAAATGGCCGTCGATTTGATACCAATTTTGAGGTCATCATCGCGGTCAACCATAGCGTACTGGGTGTCGTATGCAATGGTCCACAAAGCGTTGATAGCAAATATTAACCAGACTTGAGGGGGTAACTCTCCTGCTTGCGCAGCCCACGCCATTGGGATAGCCCAACTGAACGCCAAGCCAAGAAACAGTTGAGGTAAATGCGTAAAACGCTTCATAAATGGATAAATGAAGGCGAGCACAATCCCGATAAAGGAGAGCTGGATAGTCAATGTGTTCATGGTAAGAACCAAGACAAATGACGCTAATCCAAGGATTGCAAAAAGCGCTAATGCTTCTTTGCCACTGACTAAGCCAGATGGAAGTGGACGATTTTGGGTTCGCTTAACATGCCCATCAAAATCGCGATCTGCATAATCATTGATCACACAACCAGCAGAGCGCATTAAAAATACACCAGCAATGAAAACGACCAACACATCCCATTGTGGGAAACCTTCTGCAGCTAAGAACAGTGCCCATAACGTCGGCCAAAGAAGCAACAAAGAACCAATTGGACGATCCAGCCGCATAAGTTGGAAGTACGCTTGCGCTTTCGCCTTCAACATTTATACCTTCTCCTTGGTATAGATCGGTGCATCTGGTAGAAACAATTCCGCCACGAGCATGGGTTTGTGATTCATCCAAAGTGTTGAGCGTCTTGCCATTAGATCACCTGTTGGGAGTTTCGCCCACCCAAGCTCTAAACCATCTCGACGTACATCTTCTGCACTAAACACGGTTAACCCTAAAGGAATTGTTCCTTGGCGAGCTAAGTCTGATTGTTGACCTTGCAAAGAGGACACGGGAATCAAAGTTCTGCCTATGACCCAAGGAGAAGCGTCACCGGATAAAACCACTTCACGCAATAAGCATGATTCAGCAGGTAAACGGTTCAGTTCATCTATGGTTAACGCGTCTGACTCAACGGTGCTGTTATTCAATAAATCCACACCTAAGTGACTGCATCTCTGCGCCAATAAGCGTGATAACGAACCGGACTCCAGCAACCAACGTTTTGAATGCTCATCGCGATAAGAAAAGTGCTCAGGTGATTGCCAGGTAACTGATTTCAGTGCGGTTAAGTACAACGATTTCAACTCATCCATACCATTATTCTATTAGACGCATTACAATAAAATGTGATGCCGGAAAAATTTCTTTTAATTTGGTCACTGTTGACCCACTATTGTATCAGACTATCCATACCCAAGTTACCCATAAAAAGAAAAGACACATTATGATTCGAAATCTTATAAAGCCATGTATCTTAGCTTTCGCTCTACTTTTTTCTGCTGCAGGAGCCACAGAGGAAGAAAATACAGGACCTCAGTTCGCTTACTATACGTTGCAACCAGATTTAACGACCAATTTTCACACAAGTGGGAAAAAGCTGGGTTACCTTCAAGTACGTATAGACATTATGGTCGCTGACGCGACATTTGTCCCTTTACTGGAGCAACACACGCCGCTGATTAGAGACGCAGTGATAGATTTGCTTGGTAAACAAGGCGAAGATAAAGTGAAATCCCTGTCGGGAAGAGAAGATTTACGTAAAGAGTTGATGGCGCACTTGAATGAAATTTTGCTGCCAGAAACAGGTAAAACCGTTGTATCCGATCTACTCTTTACCAAATATCTTTATCAGTAATTGATAACTGAAAAGTATCTTGCTCGGAAAAGTATTCCGTTGAAAAAAGAATGTTTAAAAAGAGATACTAAGTATCTCTTTTTTTATGCGCGTCAATTAAGCCAAGAGCGCACCCAGCAATCAACCCCATAACATGAGCGGTATTGGCTATCGCCATAAAAGGTTGTGCGAAGCCGATAACCAACCACACAAGCATAAAGCCCACAATGGGCTTGGCTATCGTAATACCTAGATGCGGTGCTTTCCAACTGAGCATCCAGATGTACCCTAGCAGGGCGTACACCACGCCAGACAATCCACCAAAATTAGGTCCAGCAACCAAGTACTGCCCAAGTCCAGATACCGCCGCTGACACAAAGAACAGCAGTAAGAGTTTCCCACCACCTAATTTACGCTCTATATCACCCCCCAACTGCCACCACCACAACACATTAAATACGATGTGAAGCGCTGAGAAGTGAAGAATGGCATGACTAAACCAACGCCACACTTCAAAGGCTTGCTGTGACGATGCCGGAAAGTGGAAGGTATTTAAAAGTACAGGTTCAAAGCCGATGATTTGCCCAAGGAATACAACAGCACATACGATCATTCCAATGAGCGTGATAGGACCAGCTTTTGCGGTAATCATCGATGCCATGGAAGGAGAGCCATAATGAAATTGGCTCTTGCGACTTTCTGCAACGTTCCAAGAGGCTTCAAGATACTTGGGGTTATCTGGGTGTTGAGTAAAAAGAGTAAATTCGGCTTGTGCTTCATCTACATCCTGATCATTCATCACCCAAAGTGCGAAGCGCCCTTCCCCTTCGGGCATCATTTCAACCAAGATGCCTCTCGTCGCCATATAATCTATGTATGCCTGCCCCAATCTTGGGTTATTCACATCAGCCAGTCTGATCAAAGAGTTAACCTATACCGATTCGATTGAATTTCCACTACGTTGCCATGCCTCGAAGCCACCATCAACGCTGTACACTTCTTCAAAACCTTGATTCACCATATATTGCGCTGCACCTTGGCTGCTCACGCCGTGGTAACACATGACCAAAATGGGTTGTTCAAATTCATGATCGTTCATGAAAGACACAATTGTGTCATTGGTCAGATGAAAAGCACTCGGCGCATGAGCCAAAGCAAATGACTGCGGATCACGAATATCCACCATGACGGCTTCGCCACTCTCCAATTTCAGCTTCGCTTGCTCGACATCAATGTGTTTGAACTGCTCCATTTGATTCCTTATCAGAGTTTTTTTTGAAAATTATTGGTCTGGTGTAAGTGTAACGTATCCAAAGGCAAAGTTAGACCCGTAACCGATAAGGTTATCCACTACTGTGTAATTTTGCACCATTTGTGGAAAACTCTGTGGATTGCGTTGATAAAGTGTCTTTTGGATCTTAGATCCACAATATGTAGTGATGATCTTTGTTTTTCTGTGTGTAAGAGTAAACATATCCCCATAGGTCAAAAGCTCTCTCACCCCAATATACACCCGTATTGACCACTATAATCGAAAGTTATTTTCACAGAGTTATCCACAATTGATTTGTAAAATTGAAGATCAAAAAAGCCGGGTCCTTTCGGATCCCGGCTTTTCAAATTCTTTCGGTGTAAGCTTAGAATTCACCAACTGCTAATTTCAGCTTCTTCATCGCATTCTTTTCTAATTGTCGAATTCGTTCTGCCGACACACCGTATTTATCTGCCAGTTCTTGAAGCGTCGATTTTTGATCATCAAGCCAACGAGAACGAACGATAAATTGGCTTCGTTCATCCAATGTTGCCAAAGCGTGGCTCAGACGATTATTGGTATGCGTTTCCCAGTTATCGGCTTCAACGTTTTCAGCGACATCCGATTGCTTGTCTTCCAAGTACAAAACGGGCGCTGAGTATGCAGCGGCGGAATCATCATCTTCAGCGGGTAATTCAAAAGCCGCATCTTGAGCAGCCAAGCGTGATTCCATCTCACGAACTTCTGAAGGCTCTACACCAAGTTCACGAGCAACGGTTTCTACTTCACCGTTATTAAACCAACCTAAACGCTTTTTAGATTTACGTAAGTTGAAGAATAGCTTGCGCTGCGCCTTGGTTGTGGCAATTTTTACAATTCGCCAGTTACGCAAAACGTATTCGTGAATTTCAGCTTTTATCCAGTGAACAGCAAACGATACCAAACGCACACCCACTTCTGGGTTAAAGCGCTTTACGGCTTTCATTAAGCCAATATTGCCTTCCTGAACTAAGTCTGCCATTGGCAAACCATAACCTGAATAACCGCGAGCAACATGAACGACAAATCGCAGGTGAGAGAGGATGAGACCTTTCGCTGCATCAATTTCACCTTTGTAGTGTAGTCTCTCGGCGAGTCCACGTTCCTCTTCAGCGGTTAGCATTGGGTAGCTATTCACTGAACGGATATAGCTGTCTAGGCTATCTTGTGTTACTAAAGCCATAGAATACGCTTGCTTAGTCATTCAATTCCTCATTCGTCTCTTAATTAGAGCAATGGTTAATCTAACGTCGCCTTCTTGAACTCAAAATGAACAGATTCCAAGAGGGGAAAGTTATTATCCATAGTTCTACGTCACTGGCAAGTCAGAGATCGCCTCTACCGGCCACTTAACCTGAATATATGACTTAAAAATGCTACACAGGTTCAATTTCTTTTAAGTGACGCTGAGCGGATAGTTTAGCGGCTATCAGCCCTAATGCCGTACCAATCATCAGTAAGATAACGGTTTCATCCCAATTCATACCAATCAATCGAAACTGACTGTCGTACAGAATAGCTAAGTCTTCAACGGCACCATTCAATAAAATAGTAATGATTGCGGTTAAAATCCACGCGGTAATTGCGCTGATTCCACCAAACCACATACCAGTGTATAGATAAGGTCTCAGGATAAAGCCATCGGTTGCTCCAATGAGCTTCATCACTTGTATTTCTTCTTTGCGGGCCAGCACATTGAAACGCAATGTATTTCCTACGATAAGGAAAACAGCGCCGAGCATTAAAAAGCCCAATGCTGCAGCCAAAACTAGCGCTAAGTTGCGGATAGCACCTAGCCTCTCTAGCCAGTCTTCATCCATTCGCACATCCGTTACTTCGGTGTAATTCTGAATTTTCACCCTGAGTTTGGATATGTCGCTTTGTTCATCGGTGTTCGGTGTTATTACCAAAACAGCAGGTAATGCATAGTCATCCAGTAAGGATAAGGCTTGCTCCAGCCCAGAATGTTGGCTCATGTCCTCAAGACCCTGTTGAGAAGACACGTATTCGACCGCTTTTATTTCATCCAAGCTTTCGAGCTCATCTTTAAGCACCATAATACGAGCTTCTGGGGTCTGTTCGATCAGAAAGGCATTGATTTGCAGCGACGCATTCATCCCTTGAGCCGCGACACTTAAGTTTTTTCCTACCAAGTAAAGGCAAGCTGGCAACGTTAGCGCCATTGAGATGACGGCGAGAGTGAGCAAATTGCCCAACGGACGCTGCAGCAGTTCCATCAAAGATAGGCGTGCTTGCTTAAAATGCGCTTTTAGGAAGTTGTCCGTTTTAGGACGATTTTTAGCGCCCATAGGAATCGACCTCACTCAAAAAGCCCTGATTTAACTCTAACCGGCGATACTGCGATCTCGTATTCATTAAATCGACGTCGTGCGTTGCAAATAGAATGGAGACGCCTGCGCGGTTAAATTCATCAAACAAGCTCAATACTCTGTTCGACAAATCTGAGTCGAGGTTACCTGTTGGTTCATCGGCCAATAATAGTGTCGGTCGATTAACGACAGCTCGTGCGATACCCACACGTTGCTGCTCCCCTCCAGACAACTGGTTAGGCAAGCATCGCGCTTTATCCAACAAGCCCGTTTTATCTAGCGAAGCAGAAACACGGCGTTTTATCTCATTTTCAGAGACCGATTCAATGCGCATTGGCAGTGCGACATTGTCGTAGACACTTCGGTCCATTAACAAGCAGTGATCTTGGAATACAATGCCGATATTGCGGCGCAGGAAAGGAATGTCGCCATTTTTGATGCGTGTAATATCGTGACCATTGAAGCTTATTTTCCCATCTGTTGGGCGCTCAATTGCACAAATTAGCTTGAGCAGCGTGCTTTTACCCGCTCCTGAATGCCCACCAAGAAAAGCCATTTCTCCACGTCTAAGGTGGAAGTCAACTTTTTGCAGCGCTTGTCTTCCGCCACGATATGCTTTACTGACTTGCTGAAACCTGATCACGCGTGCTGATTCCTATATATGCGCCATATTAATAACTTGTGGCGAACTTACTCTTCTCGACTAAACAATGCATCAATGAATTCTTGCGCTTCAAATGGACGCAAATCATTGATTCCTTCACCCACACCAATATAGCGAATAGGAATCTGAAATTGGTCGGCAATGGAGAAAATTACGCCACCTTTGGCAGTTCCATCAAGTTTTGTTAGCGTTATCCCCGTGACTGGCGCGACCTCACTGAACAATTTAGCTTGGCTGATCGCATTTTGACCGGTACCTGCATCCAAAGTAAGCATAATTTCGTGTGGCGCTGAGTCGTCAATCTTCTTCATTACGCGTACGATTTTGCGTAACTCTTCCATAAGATTACTCTTATTTTGCAAACGACCCGCAGTATCGGCAATAACTACATCCACACCACGTGCTTTGGCTGCTTCAATGGCATCGTAAATCACTGAAGCACTGTCTGCACCAGTGTGCTGCGCGATAACTGGGACATCATTTCGCTGTCCCCAAACTTGCAACTGCTCAACAGCGGCCGCGCGGAAAGTATCTCCCGCTGCCAACATGACTTTCTTGCCTTGAGACTGAAATTGCTTCGCCAGTTTGCCAATGGTCGTGGTTTTACCTACACCATTAACACCTACCATCAAAATCACGTATGGCGTTTTGCTGGTGTCCACTTCAAGAGGTTGTTCAACATGGCTTAAGATATCTGCCATCTCTTCTTTTAGTAAACCGTAAAGCGCCTCACCATCTTTCAAATCGCGATGAGAAGCTTTCTCTGTCAGGCTGTCGATGATCTTAACGGTCGTATTCATACCAACATCGGCAATCAGAAGTTGCTCTTCGAGTTCTTCAAACAAATCGTCATCAATTTTTTTGCCTTTGAACATGCCAAAGAAGCCTGCACCAATGTTCTCTTTGGTTCGGCTTAGGCTACGTTTTAGGCGTGTGAAGAAGCTCTCTGTTGGTTTTTCTTGCTCAACGATTTCAGGCTGAGCAGGCTCAGGTAGGTCAAGCTCTTTGGTAACCGCTTCTTCTGTTTGTTCGCTTACCGTCGGATCAGAAACGCCTTGCGATTCATCAACCGCGCCACCTGTTGGCTCTTCAACAGATGTTTCCTTAACTTCTTCAGCGACAGGAGTTTGTGATGGGGCTTCTGATTGGTCTGATTCTTGTTGAACACCATCTTGAACTTGTTGGTTAGCTTGTTGGTTTTGCTCTTCTTCACCAAAGCCCAGCCAAGACAATAATCCGCGTTTTTTCTTACCTGTCATCGGGGTTCCTAAATAAACTTCAAAAACTTTCTGGTACACTTGACCGCGTATACTATCACTTTATTCGCGGTCAAAAAATCTATGGTAAGACGTCGTCAGTCAAACTCATCACAAAAAAAACAATCGAGCGGTTTTGTACGGATTATCAGTGGGCTTTGGCGAGGTCGCAAGTTGCCAGTTTACGACGCCGAAGGATTACGTCCGACCACCGACCGTGTCAAAGAGACTCTTTTTAATTGGCTAGCTCAAGATGTCCCGAGAGCGAAAGTTCTTGATCTATTTGCAGGGTCTGGAGGATTGGGGTTTGAATCCGCAAGCCGTCAGGCACAGCACGTCACTATGCTTGAAATGAACAAACAGGCTCACAAACAGCTTCAGTCTAATATTCAAACACTTGATGCCAGTAACATCGAAGCCATCCATACCGATACGCTGGCATTTTTGAAGCAAGCAGGTACACCGCACGACGTGGTATTCATCGATCCCCCTTTTCGCAAAGGGCTGTTAGATGACGTGATACATTTGCTTGAACAAAATGGCTGGTTAAGCGCCAATGCGATGATTTATATTGAAGCGGAAAAAGAACTGGCCATCGATGCCGTTCCAACACATTGGCAATTGCATCGGGAGAAAACCGCAGGTCAGGTTTGCTACCGTTTGTTTGAAAGGGAAGAGAAATGAAAGTACTTCTAATTCTTGCGAAAGCCGCCATCGCGTTTGTATGGCTGGTATTGTTGATCAATATTTTTCATCCGTTTCCAGGTAAAGCCGCTATTGCGCTGTACATCATGACGGCATTTTTGTTCTTCATGCACGGGCTTCAAATGTTGATTTTCTTGGGTGCTTTCGGCGACAAGATAAGCATTACTCGCTGGGAAAAGTGGTCGATACTGATATTTGGTATTTTCTCGTTACTGGATATCCGCAGAAAGTACATGAGCTAAGTAAGCCGAATTCAAGATAAATAAAAAACCGCAGTCTTAAAACTGCGGTTTTTCTTTGTTCTTATGAAAGTGAGGCGCTCTTGCTCAAACTAAAAGCTGTCGCTCAAACTAACAGCTCTTATGCCATCTTGAAGTAAGCACTGACACCGTCAAGGAACATCTGGGTTGAGATAATCACCAACAAAAGCCCCATTAAGCGCTCTACGGCTTTCAATCCCCGCTCTCCTAACAACTTATGGAAGAAGTCATAAAACATCAGTATCAAAAAGCTGGCACCCCAAGCAATCATCACTGCACCTGACCACTCCCAAATTCTCGCTGGCTCCTGATTCGATAACAATAACAAAGACGCTATCACCGACGGTCCTGCGATCATTGGAATCGCGATTGGCACAATATAAGGCTCTTCGCCTGCCGCTAATCCAACCACACCTCCAGGCTGGGGAAAGATCATTCTAATCGCAATGATAAACAGAATAATACCACCGGAAATGCTCAACGTTTCTGGCTGCACATGCAGGAAGTTCAGGATTTTCTGACCTGCAAAGAGGAACAGCAACAAAATCATCAGTGCGAAGAAAAGCTCACGAGCGAGCACTTTTCTTCTTCGTTTGGGGTCTAGGTGTTTAAGAATGGACAGTAAAACGGGCAAGTTACCCAACGGATCCATAATCAAAAACAACATGACAGCAGCGGATAAAATATCCATCTAAAATCTCAAGTCGGCATCAAATGCCGACAAGTATATACCCAAGTAACACCAAGATGCAGAGTTCTAGCCTCGAAATCAGTGAGAACAAACTCTCGCCGCGTTCAAGGAGAGCATTTCACCTTCGACAAAGATTTTTTGCCTTTGCACAAAGAATTCGAGCAACTCTTCTATCGTCATGCCTTCACGGCTACAGGTGTGAAATGTCGCATCGTTGCCAAACGACAGCTCAATGCGCTCTAGCAGCTGTTGAAGGTTAAGGTCTTGCTCTGCCAGCAAATGTAAAACTTGATGTGCGTGTACGGACTGAGACATGGCTTTCTCCAATTAGGGAATTGCCATTCAGACTAACGAAAGGGTTAACCAAGCGGTTGATTTAGCGCAATGATGGTTGAGATAGAGATAAAAAAGAGACCAATAAAATAGCTGGCTGAACACCAAGCTTCACCATTTCGGATTGGGCTTTTAAAGTGGTGTAGAACAAAAGTCATCTGAGACATCAGCAAAATAAGACACCCAACAACACCTAATAAGCTCACTAAGCTCATTTGAGTCAGCCATACTTCTCCTGACGCCCATAAGAGCTGCACCAAAACCATTCCCAAGACGCTGATGGGACCAAGCAGTTTATCCAGTTGAGGCAGTAAAAGAAGGAAAACAATCACTCCCGCGGCAAAGAGAAAAGCAGGCAGCCACCATATAATGTCACTTTCGAGTTGGGACCAAAACGTACCACTGATAGACACAATCGCAAACAAATCAATAAGAAAGGAAAGCTTAGATGTTGGCGAGGTGGATGTACGTAGAAGCTCACTCACTCCAAACGCGCCCATACCAACTAGCAGCCACAGCGAGGGTTCTGAAAACGGCACGGTTAGCCATATTGCGGCGCAAAGTAAGAGCGCGGCAATCGGTCTAAAAAAGCTGACTGCCCTGTCGGATGCATTTGAAGTTGCGATGTCTATTAGATTGGATTGCTTCACGCTTCATCGACCTCTTTTACCGTTTCAATCCACCAGTTATGGCTACACTTAAAAAGTAGAGGCTCAGTGTAGAGAGAGATAATTCGAAGTCCAGCAACAAATGTTCATAATTGGATCTAGATTAATCTTCAAACAGTATCTAGAACACCAACACAACATAGTTAAACAATCCATTAACAGTCACCTTGAAAATCCTCTTCTCAGCCATTCTGTACATATTAGATCTTGAAAGTGTAGTTAATCTCTTTGATTAATCGCTTTAAACAAACAAGATAATTGATTATAAATTTACAACAAAACCCTTTAATTTCAATAGTTAATATATACTTAAAAAAACAAATAAGACACCAACCCTTTGCAAGCACCGTACTCCATTCTTATTTCATTTATTAATCTTAAATTTCTCACCAATGATATTAATTCTCATTAATCTACAGAAAAAACACCCATCAAATCAAGAAACAGTGTTTTATTGAAATTAGAGGGATTAGGGGGGATCGAAAAGAGATTTATACAACAAAATATTATGAACAATATCTAACATTAAAAATAACCAATAAAAACAACATATTAAAATCAAAATTTAACCGTTAAATGTTTTTCGCTCAAAATAAAAACAACAAAAACCTGACACTAAAGTGACGTAAATTGGTCGTTTTGAGGCTAGATTAGTTATGTTTTTGAGGCTTAGAGAAATAAATACTTGATCAAAACCCAAAATAAGTGCTATTCTTTTTGTCAACGGATAAATTATATATTTTAGGAGCAGCGTTATGATTACGTCTTCACAAAGACAAGGACTTGTAATGATTGCAGTAGTTGTTGGTTTAATGACGCTGCCAATGCTTTACATTTAAGTTCCAGCAAATCATTTCATGATGGAACAAACAAAAAAGGGTAACGCAATGCGTTACCCTTTTTTGTTCGTTCAAATTCTGTTGTTTAAAGGTGTTTACTGAGTTCTTGCCAGTGCGCGTAATAGAAACTTAGAGCCACTAGTGTAATCACAACCATTAAACTCAGTGCTACCCCCCAAATAAATCGACCACTTCTCGGTGTCAGTTCTTTCTCACATTCATCACACAGCTTCAAAAAGCGAATGGAGTCATCAAGCTCTTCTATATGTTCGTTAACAAGCGAATCCCTTGTTGCCGCTACTGTGCGTAATTTGTCGATCACGTCATGAGGTAATCGTTCTTCGCAGCTTGAAATCAACTGCTCCATCGTCCCACCAGATGCGTGGTATTGCTGCCTAAGCAACTTTTCCAGCCTGCGGGTCTTTGTCACGACTTTTTCAATATCTGACATTACCGTCCCTCCCTACTGGGTAGTTGGCACAACTTTCTGACAACACAACCAGTTTCATAACCTATTGCCCAGCATATACCTAACTCGCTGTTTTATGGCTATCCTCGTTTGAATTTAGCGCATTTACCGCAACAAATTCTCTAGCTAGATCACGATTTGTGTCGCATTCCTATGACGAAGCGTCTGGTAAGAGTAAAATTGAACACCATTGTGTTTCATAGATGATATTTCCTCATGCCTCTTACTCTGTTTGCCCTATTGATCCTTCTCGCGCTTGCTGCGGGTTGGTTTTTTGTTCAATTTCAAAAACGCCATACGTTTGGTGAAGATGCGCCGGAGCAAACAACGGAAGTCACCGTTTTAGACAAACAAATCATTGATGTACCCGATCCTAAAGAAGGTGAAGAATCTCAAGAATATTGGATCTACGTTCAAAAAGGTAAAGTCGGCCCTAAACGTGAATTCCAAATTGGTGTTCACTACTACCACGCTCTAAACCCAGGTGACAAAGGAACACTGACATATAAAGGTCAGAAATTCATGCACTTTGCTTTAAAGCGTTAAGCCTGTTAACACAGTTCGATAGCGAAACTGTTTCTATGGTACCAACCATCTTGTATGGCTTGACTTAGACAGTCCCCAGCTCATCAATAACGCGCCTAAGAATCCAATGCACGTCCACAGTGGGATCACCCATAATGGATGATTGCCTTCGTACCATTGCCACTGGTACAGAGGTAAAAGCATTAATGGGTGCGTAAGATAAATCCCTAAGCTATGACGGCTGACAAACGAAACCAAACGTTTCGACTTGTCACTTAGCTTGGGGGCACAGTATCTCACCAATAAAAACAGCGCCACAGCTTCCATCACGGTGTTAATGGTTTTGTACGACAGCCATCGCCCAACTCGATATTGTTCCGCTTCTAAACTCAATGTAATCACTTGATAGGCATTACAAGCAATCGCTGCTATCGCCACTGTTCCTAGCAGTAAAACGAAAGACAAAGGCACGCTCTCTTGCTTAAACAACAAATAACCTAGAAGTAGGTATCCGGAAAAAAGCCACAAGTCGTTTGACCACAATCCATCAATAAAAAACAGATTCAGCGTTGTGGTCATCATCCAAACCACCAGCAAAGCAATCAGCGGAGGGCGGTCAGCGTGTTGAGCCAAGTGAGTCAGAAATGGGGCAACAAAATACAACGGGATAAAATAATAAAAAAAGCCCAGATGGTAATAGGTTTCGTGATAAAAAAACGCCGAGACTTTTTCTATGAGTACGTTAAGACTCAATCCATCCGTTAGGGAATAAGAGGCAATCACAGCGAAAATAAACGACCAAACCACAAACGGCACAACCACCTTCACCACACGCCTTTGAACGTAATAACGTAAATTAAATGGGCGTTGATCACTGAGCAGCAACGCTCCTGTAATCATGATAAAAATAGGAACTGCCCAACGAATGGCGCTGTTCAAGGTTATCGCACTAAGCCAGTGACCTATCGGAGTCTCCCCGAGCAAGTGACGATACGGACCAAGAACGTGAATTGCGACAACAGCAACCGCCGCAACGCACCGCAATAGGTCAAAATAGAAAATTCTTTGTTGCATAACATACTCCCAACTTCCCCAAATATATCAGTAAAAGCCGGGAGTACTATGTTACCAACCGTCAGAAAAAGGGAACTCACGGTCAGAAACACGTGAGTATTTTCTGTTTGTTAGAACAGCTCACATTACGCTGGCTGACGCGTGGCGGCGATAACGATTTCACGCACACATACATTTTGTGGTTGGTTGTAGGCATAACTGATCGCATTAGCGATATCTTCTGGCACAATCACACCACCCATGCCCTCTTTCCACTCTTCATAGCCCGCTTTGATGTCATCGCTGGTCGTATGGCTCAGCAGCTCAGTTTCAACGGCACCTGGTGCAATGGTGATCATCCGAACGCTATCGTCAGCCACTTCTTCACGAATGTTTTCCGTAATGGCATGCACGGCAAACTTAGTGCCACAGTAAGCAGAATGGCTAGGGAAGGTTTTGCGACCGGCAATGCTACTGATGTTGATGACGGTACCCGTTTTGCGAGCTTTCATTTTCGCCAGTACCACATGGATACCATTCAACAAACCCATCACGTTCACATCGAACATGGTTTTCCACTCTTGTGGATCTTGCTCGTGCGCATTACCCAACAGCATCACACCTGCGTTGTTGATCAAACCATCAACCGGACCAAACGCCTCTTCCGCTTCCACAATTGCGGCTTCAAAGCTTTTCACATCGGTCACATCAACCTTTCGGCACAAAGTGTTAGGCAGGTTTAACGCTTCCAGTTTCTCAATTCGGCGTGCTAGTAAAAGCAGAGAGTAGCCTTCTGCTGACAACTTTTTCGCGGTGGCTTCACCAATACCTGAACTTGCACCAGTAATTACTATTAACTTCGACATTTTCTTTCTCTCTATCTGTTTCACGGGAACGGAGGACACTATATGGATAAGAGAAATAAATGATAAATATCGTTTTCTGAGGTTTATGATAAGTTTAGGTTATAGATAAAAATGAGAAGACCACTATGGATTTGCGTTTACTGAAAAGCTTTGTTGCGGTTTACGAAGAGAAGAACATTACACTCGCGGCAGAGCGTTGCTTCGTCTCACAGCCCTCTATCTCTAATGCTATTAAGCAGTTAGAAGAGGAATTGAATACATCTCTCTTTATTAGGCACAAAAAAGGGGTCAACCTGACCGACGAGGCTCATCACCTTTACCCGCTGGCAATCCGCTTACTTCATGACGTGCAAAAGCTGCCTTCGCTGTTCCAAGAACGCAATCAATGCCTACCAATTAAACTCGCTACTTTTCCAGATATCAGTCAATCAGAGCTGGCAAAACTGCTGGCTAAGCTTGCCAAGCACGCTCCAAGCTTGCTAATTGAACTGGTGGATCATAACGCAGATTATGATGCTCGAATCTCTTTGGATATGTTTCAGCAAGAAGACGAAATCTTCTCGCCACTTTGGGAGGAAGACTACGTCCTTTGCATGCTGCCCGATCACCCTTTAGCCAATCAAGACGCAGTGGATTTAAACCAGTTACATCAACATGATTTCATCGAATGCCCACCGTGTGAAGCCCACCAGCAAACCGTTGGGCTACTTGCCTGCGATGGGCTTGCTGTCAATTTGGTTGCTAAAGCTGAGCATAAAACACAAGTCATGCATTTGGCACAGGCGGGAGTGGGTATATCTTTTCTGCCAACGGGTGTATTAGAAGCGTCTAACATGCTGGTCACCAAGGCATTAAATGGTCCAAGGATGTTTCGTCGGATCGGACTGTGCTATCCAACCAATACCAGCCTTAATCCAGCCCTTCAATTAGTATTGAAAACGCTAAATCGAAACTAGGGGTCATTGAAATCAATAGTTTTTAACTATTGAATAGATAATTACAATCGATTTTATCTAATAATAAAATATAGCTATTCTACTCCCATAGCCAAGAAGAACGTTCAAAACATTGGGAGAGCATTATGAATACGACACTTATCGGTTTAGACCAACAACAATCAGAAGACCTAGCACAAGCTCTGAATCAGCTACTCGCCAATTATCAGGTGCTGTACATGAACAGCCGCGGTTATCACTGGAATATCAAAGGTCACGCGTTTTTCGAATTGCATGAAAAATTTGAAGAAATCTACACTGACTTGCAAACCAAAGTGGATGAAATCGCTGAACGTATCTTAACACTTGGGCACACACCGCTGCATAGCTTCTCGGAATACTTAGAAGTCAGCACGATAGAAGAACACACTCAAGCATTTGATGGCCAGAGCACAATGACTGGGCTTGTGAATGGTTTTGGGAAACTTATCCGCCAGCAACGCGACATTCTTGCAGTAGCAGGCGACGCCGACGATGAAGGCACAGCCGCACAAATGGGCGATTATATCCGTGAACAAGAAAAACTTGTGTGGATGCTGAACGCATGGCTTCAGTAAAGTCTGTAGACCCAAGCCAGAGAACATAATCCTTGCACTATTTGGGTAATTTACCCGCTTTAGAGTTCCCCTCTTTACCCGGCTAAATGCCGGGCTTTTTTGGTTTTAAGCTATCACTGATTTATGTTTGGGCAACTTAATACTGATTACAGCGGTTAACACTAAGAAGCCGAACGACACCCACAAACATGCCGCCAATCCCGCTACCTGAAAGACCCAGCCTGATAATACCGTGCCTATCAACCTTCCCATTGCGTTAGCCATGTAGTAAAAGCCAACATCGAGCGAAACCCCGTCGCCTTTGGCATAGCTCACTATCAGGTAGGAATGCAGAGATGAGTTAACCGCAAATACTGCCCCAAATACCATTAAGCCAATGACGATAACCCACTGTGGATACCACGACATTTGAACGGCATACGCAATCACACCCGTGATGCCTGCCAACAGCAGTGCCCAATACAATGCAGCGGAACCATCGGGGACACGCCCTTGCGCTTTACCGGTAATGTTGGGCGCAAAACCTTGTACCAATCCATAGGCAATAACCCAACTCGCGAGGAACCCGCCTACCCATAGGTGATCCCAACCGAATACGGAACCGAGATACACAGGTAACGCCACGACAAACCAAACATCTCGTGCACCGAACAAAAACATACGGGCTGCAGAAAGGATATTGATGCTTTCAGACTTAGAGAAAATTTGGCTGAATTTCGGTTTGTTCTTCGCCTTCCCCATGTTGCTTTCAAGTGCGATTAGGCTACCAACCAACACCAAAGACAACACACCGGCCATCACCAATACCGACGCTTTAAAGCCGATAAGAGACAGTAATAATCCACCAATAAAGAAACCTGCACCTTTAAGCGCATTCTTAGAGCCAGTGAGGATAGCCACCCATTTGTACAGCCCACCTTGGTCTTCTTCCGGCACCAGCGTTTTAATGGCACTTTTGGCACTCATCTTATTCAGATCTTTAGCAATCCCCGAAAGTGCTTGTGCTGCCATAACCCAAGGAATAGTGAGCCACACCGCTGGTACCGCTAGCATCACCAAGGCGACGATTTGCATTCCCAAACCGATATTCATGGTTCGGTTCAAGCCTAACCTCGCCCCCAGCCAACCCCCGATGAGATTGGTCACGACCCCAAAAAATTCATAGAAAAGAAACAGCGAAGCGATAGCCAACGTGCTGTAACCCAAATCATGGAAATACAACACCACCAGCATTCTGAGTGCGCCATCGGTCAGTGTGAAATTCCAATAGTTGAACGTCACCAACATGTATTGGCGAACACTTTTACTCAAACCTGAAAACATGAAAACTCCCATGCTTGGCAGTAAGGGCTGAGGTCTGCCGACCTAGGTAATTGAGCTTTGAGATCATCATGATCCCAAAGCTTTTAAACGATCAATCTAGCTCTCGAGAGATCGCCTTACTTCGATGTATAGTCGGATGCCACACGCTCAATGTAGTCAACTTGTACGGGTTTGGTAAACGCGCCCGGACGAAGTGCCTGTACTTCCCGGATGATGTCATCCAACGCCCAGCCTTGTTCCAGTAATAGGTGAGCGGCGAACAAACCTGTACGTCCAGAGCCTCCCATGCAGTGCATAGCTACGTTACCGTCTTCTTCTAGAATGGCGTGTAAATCTGGGCTGGCATGTTGCCATTTAATATCGAACGCTTCGCTCGGTGCGCAATCGTCTTCAATTTCAATTTGAAACCACTTCATCCCCAATTGCTCGGTTAATGCTCCAAGCTCTGCAACGTCTTTGCTGGCAAGTTCGGCATCACTCAAAGCAGTGACTATCGCTTGCACACCTTGAGATTGAAGCTGCTTCAGAGAATCCTCTAATGAAACGCCTTTTGTACCTGGGCAAGGCGTTAAAACCAAACCACCGATTTCTAAATTTAAATTCCAAGTAGGGTGAGACATGTCTGTTCCTCTCTATGCCAAACCAACATTACGAACCAGCTCAGCGGTACGAGTCGCATAGCCCATTTCATTGTCATACCACGCATAGATTTTCACCATTCGTGTTCCCACAACCATGGTTGAAAGCGCATCGACAATGGTAGAGCGTTGGTCGCCTTTATAATCGATTGATACCAGTGGACGTTCTTCGAAACCAAGAATACCCTTCAGTTCGCCTTCAGATGCTTCTTTAAGCAAGGCGTTCACTTCTTCTGGAGTGGTGTCCTTTTTCACATCAAAAATGATGTCGGTTAAAGAGGCATTGGCTAAAGGTACGCGCACCGCGTGCCCGTTAATCTTGTCTTTTAGCTCTGGGAAAATTTCCACAATCGCGGTGGCGCTGCCCGTTGTAGTTGGAATCAAGCTCATTCCACATGCGCGTGCGCGGCGAAGGTCTTTATGGGGCGCATCTAAAATGGTTTGAGTGTTGGTTAAGTCGTGAATCGTCGTGAAAGACGCTTGTGCTATCCCAAGCTTCTCATGGATAACTTTCACAACAGGTGCAATGCAGTTAGTAGTGCAAGAAGCTGCGGTAACAATTTTATGCGTCGCAGGGTCAAAGATATGGTCGTTCACACCCACCACGATGTTCGCTATGCCTTCTTCTTTTACTGGCGCTGATACCACAACACGCTTCACACCCTGATCTAAGTACTGGTTCAGGAAAGAGGTTTTGCGATGCACGCCCGTTGCTTCAATCACCACGTCGCAGCCCGACCAATCGGTATCCGCAATGGAAGCATTTTGTGACGTCGAGATTCGCTGATCATTGATAACAATGTCGCCATTATCGACACTCACTTCGTGGTGCCAGCGCCCCTGAACGGAATCAAACTCCAGCAAGTGGCCTAAGGTTTCTGCATTTCCTGCCACATCATTAATGTGAACAAATTCGATTTCGGACCAGTCAAACGCCGCGCGCAATGCTAGGCGACCAATTCTGCCAAAACCGTTAATTCCTACTTTAATCGTCATCGTTTTATCTTCCATTTAGGGAAACTGTTATACCCAAGTAACTTTAAGTGATTGGGAGCTACTGGCATGGTCTGTCAGCGCGATTCAAACGTTCTATATCGGCTTGATACTGCACTTTCAAACTTTCTGAAGTGGCAATACCGTCAATCACATTGCTTAGCCATTCAGGTAATTCTGAAGAGATTTGGTAATACACCCATTGCCCTCGGCGTTCATCCAACAACACACCGGATTGTCTTAATTGCGCAAGGTGGCGTGAGATTTTTGGCTGGCTTTCTTCCAATGCATCCATTAGTTCACATACACAAAGGCTGCCTTCTCGGGCGAGCAGCAGTAAGCATCTCAAACGTGTTTCGTCTGACAGCATCTTGAAAAACAGGTGAGGTAACATAGCCATCTCTTAATATATTCGCATATCCATATATATTAAAAAATAACGAACTTAGGTCAAGAGAGAAAGATCAAATTAATAGAATTGTCATATAACAGGAAGGAGAGGACAGTGAATCAATCAGCTCAATTACCCACCGACGGCTTTGGGCGGCTTCATATTGGTCAGAATCATTGCTTGCATGTGTTCACTCCAGTTCATGGCTTCGTGAAGTTCGTTTCGGACATCGTCCACTTTCAGCTGCAGTGATTGGCACAAACTTTCCACGCCATCCCAATCAGCATTTTCAAAGCGTTCTTCAAGCGTTAACAGCTGACCCAGAGGCCCTTCACGCTGGAGCAAGGCAATGTTGATTTCAGCACATAATGGGAGTTGCTCAAGTAAGCTGTCCATGGAATGGTCGAGAAAGGAATCCAACAATGAAAACAACCCAATGATGAATGCTTGATCACGTTGGCTATCAAAGGGGCGATAGCGAGTCATTAAGTGGCAGAAACGCGCGCGCTGCAACGACAGTTTATGCAATTCCAATGGTTTCTTGTTCGAAACATAAGAAGCAACAACCAAGGAAACAAACTGTTTAAGCTTATCCTGCCCTAGGTAGACCAAGGCCTGCCTAAAAGAGGAAATAGGCACAGAAATCCTTGGCGTCATTCCATTTACAAAACGCAATAATTGATAACTGAGCGTTACATCTTGAGTGACCAACATTTCGACGCGATCGTAGTCGACATCGGCTTGGCAAACTTCTTGAAAGAGCTCAAGGGCAAGCATTTGTTCAGGTTTAACTGCGCGATTACGGATAACTTCAGGCTTACTGAAGAAAAAGCCTTGGAAAAAATCGAAACCCGCCTCACGAGCCGCTTCAAATTCCTGATACGTTTCAACACGCTCAGCTAAAAATTTACATTTTGACCCAGCGGCTATCTTTTGACGAACGTATTCGCACGCTTGCCCGATACCCACTTGCATCAGGTCTATCTTGATGATTTTTGCGTAAGGAACAAATCGCTCCCACTCTGCGCCCAAATCAAAATCGTCCAACGCAATGGCGTAGCCATGGCGATGTAGGTAGCGGATCGCGTGCAGCAAGTCGTCGGTTGGGCGGCATGTTTCTAGCACTTCTACAATGATTTGCTCTTTGGGCAAGGCCATTGGAAGCATTCGAACCAAGCTTTCGTGAGGGAAGTTAATGAAGTAGCGAGAAGCTTTAGAGGTCGCACTACTTCCAAAAGAAAGGAAGTTCTCGACGATCAAGCGGTAGGTCGCTCGATTTGAGTCGACATGAACGGGAAATGCGTTGTGCTCCCCGTCTCTGAACAGCAGTTCATAGCCTATGGTTTGGCATTTATTATTCAGAATAGGTTGCCGTGCAACATAGGTGTACATAGATAATTACCCAAAACCACAAACTAAAGGTATCACTGGTCCGAGAAGATACCGTATTTCCATGCGTATCGGTAGTCCAAATTGTTAATATCCACCAATGCGTTAAGCTCTTGCCGTCGCCAGCAAAGCACCGCAACCGATAAACATAGAGCCAAAAATCCGGTTCATTTTCGACATCATCTTTTCTGATCGGATAAACCGACCTAAATGCGCAGCCATTCCGGTGTAAAAAATCATGACAAAAATATCAATTACAACAGTGGTCACGCCAAGCACAATAAGCTGAGTCATCTGATCTTGAGCCGGATCGATAAACTGTGGAAACAGGGCTACGAGGAAAACAATCGACTTCGGATTGGTCAAATTGATAAAAGTGGCACTCCGCATCAATTGCCATCCCGACACTTGTTTGGGCTCTGTAGAAACGGTTAAGCTCGTGGTTTCTCGCCACTTTTGCATACCAAGTAAAATTAGATAGACCACTCCAACCCACTTGATCACAGTAAATGCTATTGCAGACTGTGCAACCAAGGCGCCTATCCCTGCTCCTACTAAGACAATATGAAAAGTAAGCCCAATTTGTAAACCCAAGATCGCGGGTAACGACTTGCGTATCCCATAATTGATACCATTGCTGATCGAGTTCACAGTTCCTGAGCCCGGTGCGAAACTAAAAATGATAGCAGTGGCGATATAGGTCAACAAAACTTGGGTATCCATTTCTGCAATCCTTTTTACATTCAATCGTCACTTTCGGCGTACAATATACCTATAGTCGACAATCTAACAGAGAAAACCATGAGCGAATTCGCCTCCTCCAACTACACATTCAGTCAGGAAGACTCTTTTTCGCAATATTATGCCCAACAGATTGCGCCTTTTTGGCAACAAAGGCAACACGGTTACTCGCAGGGCACCAATAGCCGCCGCCTTTACTGGATATCTCTGACTTCACCTAAGCACACTAAAGCCATTATGGTCGTGAACGGGCGCATTGAAAGTACGTGGAAATACCAAGAACTCTTCTTCGACTTATTCCAACAAGGTTACGATATCTACTCTTACGATCATCAAGGTCAAGGTTTGTCGGATAGGCTCACCGAAAACCCCGAATTAGGACATGTGATGGACTTTGGCGATTACGTGGACGACATGGCTTTAATGGTTGAACAGTTCGGTTTCTCGCGTTACGAACAATCCTTTCTACTGGGACATTCAATGGGGGGAGCAATCATCACTCGATATTTGCAAACCCACGCCAATCACCCGTTTGTTGCAACAGCACTGAGTGCCCCCATGTTTGGGGTAAACTTATCTTGGTACATGCGCCCAGTTGCGAAGATTCTTAGTGGGCTTATTGATACTTTTTCAAACAAACCCAATTTTGCACCGGGTCAAGGGGCGTATTGGAGTAAACCCTTCGAGAACAACCCTCTTACGTTTAGCAAAACACGCTATACGTGGTTCCGAGATTTATATGAATCCATGCCACAGCTCAAGCTCGGTGGGCCAAGTAGCCGCTGGGTATGGCAGAGCCTGACAGCCGCGCAAACCTGTGTGGATAAAGCCGCCGACATAAAAACACCACTGCTGTTGCTGCAAGCGGGCGATGACATTATCGTGAGTAATCAAGCGCAATCAGAATTTATTCAAAACCTAAAACGAGAGAAACGCGTTACACAAATGGTTAGCTTGCCCGATTCTAGGCATGAATTATTGTTCGAACGAGATCATATACGCAACGCTGCCCTTGAAAGTATTCTCAAGTTCTTTCATGGGAATACATCGAAAGAGTAATCAATTAGCTGAATCAAAAAGAATAGGTTCCTAAAAGAGGAAATACGGAATTACCCTCTTTTTTGTCATGAGACTGAATTAGACTAGGGTGATAATTTCCTTATTAACAACGTCGAGTACCTACACACCCTATGAAGACCACTGCTAGCGATTCCAATCTTAACGGCTCTGACATTGACCATTCCAACTTCAGCATCGTTGCTTCCGACCTTGACGGTACACTCCTTGCGCCTAACCACCAGCTAAGTGAATTCAGTAAATCCACGCTGAACGCCCTACATCAACAAGGTATTCACTTCATTTTCGCAACAGGTAGGCACCACGTCGACGTTGCAGGAATTCGTAGCCAAGTGGGTATTCCTGCTTACATGATTACGTCAAATGGCGCACGTGTACACGACACCAACGATAACTTGGTGTACAGCCAAAATGTGCCTTCAGAGTTGGTGCAACCTGTCATCGATATCATAAAAGAAGACAAAGACATCATCATTCACCTGTATCAAAATGAATCGTGGTTATTGGATCGGGAAGACGAAAAACTCAAAAACTTCCATGAAGAATCCGGCTTTACGTATCAACGCTTTGAGGTAAATAACGCACCAACCGATGGAATAGCCAAATTGTTTTTCACCTACCCTGATCATGAACATTTGGTTCAATTTGAAAGCCAGTTGAATGATGTATTTGGCGACAAACTGAATATCGCATTCTCGACACCGTGGTGCTTAGAAGTCATGGCGGCTGGAGTATCAAAAGGGGAAGCATTGGATGCCGTTGCCAAGCAGTTGGGCTTTGGTCTTGAAAACTGTATTGCTTTTGGTGATGGCATGAACGACGTCGAAATGTTGGCTATGGCGGGCAAAGGATTGGTCATG
The DNA here is from genome assembly GCF_002835515.1 of Vibrio sp. vnigr-6D03. Taxonomy (NCBI): domain Bacteria; kingdom Pseudomonadati; phylum Pseudomonadota; class Gammaproteobacteria; order Vibrionales; family Vibrionaceae; genus Vibrio; species Vibrio sp. vnigr-6D03. The sequence continues at coordinate 19,821 of NZ_PIZL01000061.1, read as the reverse complement.
GAAACATCCCATGAAAAAGTGAAGCTTGCCCTACCAAACAACGACATCATTGGCAGCAACGCGAACGATGCCGTTGCACACTATCTAGAAAATCATTTGATAGGAAAAGGTTAACTCCCTACTCCTGATCCAGAATCGTCTGCCACTCTTGCTCGGACACCGGCATAATGGATAGGCGATTTCCTCTTTTAACCAAAGGTAATTCACTCAACTCGGGCAAAGACTTAAGCTTAGCCAGTGGAATCAGCCTATCGAGTTTACGAACAAATTCGATGTCCACCATAACCCAGCGTGGGTTATCGGGATCAGACTTGGGGTCGAAGTAGTCGCTTTTTGCATCAAACTGGAAATGGTCGGGATACGATTCTTTCGTCACTTTCGCAATTCCAGCTACACCAATATGTTTGCAAGATGAATGGTAGATAAACACCAAATCGCCGACTTTTATCTCATCTCGCATCATGTTACGCGCTTGATAATTGCGTACTCCCTCCCAACACGATACATTTTTCACCCGTAGAGTATCGATAGAAAACTCATCTGGTTCAGTTTTAAATAACCAATATGACATAATATCTCTCACATAATTCGAAGGCTGGCTTGAGGTTAATTTTAATGAAATCCCTGATTTTTTCGACTTTCATCGGTAGCGTGCTGATATTACAGGGCTGTGCACAAACAAACGTGCCAGAAATCGAGCCTGAAAAACCTACTCCTGTCACTATTGATCAGCCTGAAATCGTGCCACAAACGTTTATGTTGCATGGTGAAGTCGTATTAGGGCATGAAACCCGAACCATAGCCCCATGTGGCGGAAAACAGCAATACTGGCTGGATATTACACCAGAAGCATTCCAACGTATTCAGGGGTTAGTGGAGCGTCCATATCAACCGCTTTATGGCGAAGTGATTGGCTACTTAGCCCCGCCACCTCAAGATGGCTTTGCTGCCGATTTTGCAGCGCGCTTCGTCGTAACGGGCATTAATCACGTTAGTGCACAATCTCCGTTGCGTTGTGCATCACCCTTACACTCCACCTATGCCGCAGGTAGCGAACCTTTCTGGAAAGCCACATTTGAGCAAGACCAAATCCAACTGGCTGTATTAGGTAAAGAAAACCAATCCTATACGGTCAGAAAAACAGAAATTTCGCCACTGAAACGCACCTACCAGTTCGATAACGGTAATCTCGTATTCACTCGAGCACATTGTGTTGATACCAGCAGTGGGGACGTATTCAGTTGGTCTGCAACATTAAAGACCAAAAACAGCCAATATCTAGGCTGTGGGGCACTTTCTAATGGTGACTCTAGTCACGACTGGCTTGGAAGCTATCGCGCTACCAGTACAAAGAGCCAAGGGTTTTCAGTGCAATTGGAGCTCAACTCTGATCACAGCGCCAATACGCATTACCACTACAGCAATGGCGATCCGAGCACACAAGAGAAAGGATACTGGCAGCAGCTCAATCCTGACCAAATCAAAGTGACGATGACACACTACCAAAACCAACCTCTGCTTTCCGAGCGCATTTATACACGCTCAGGTTCGAGCCTAAAAGCGGTGAAAGAAAAAGTGAATGGTGTGGTTTACCCCATTCAAGGGAATGGATTGGAACTGTTTGCCGACAGTCAGTCATACACCAGTGAATTGACAGCGCCCGACAATCCCCCTAACCCTCCGCTTAAAAAAGCCACGATCTCATCTTCTTCTGAATTTGATGCCGATGTCGATCAGGCGCTTCGTCAGTATTTCACGCTTCATAAAACCGACCCTGCCAACACGCGCTACCACTGGCTTAAGTACGATCTCAATCAAGATGGAAAACCAGAATTACTCACTTATCTTGATTGGTGTAATAACGCCGGTTGCACTCTTTTAATTTTTGAAGAAAAAGGCAGTCTTTGGCGCTTTCATTCAAGAATGACTCAAGTACAAGCGCCCTTCAAAGTCAGCCAACACAACAAGCTTGGTTGGCATGATCTAGAGATGAACGTTAAAAACGCACAAGGTTCCAGCACACATACGCTGTCTTTCGATGGCATCAGTTACCCAATAAACCCGAGCAGTGCTCCGGAGCTTTGGTCTTCTTCTCAATCCGTTGTCACCCTTTTTGCTGACGGAAAAGCGCCGCAAAGCGGAGTGCAAATGTAGCATGGCGGTAAGGAAGCAAATCATGGAAAGCTGTCGCGGTTGCGGTCTCACATTTAACTGTGTGTGCGACAGCCTACCTAGCCTGGTAGCAGATTGGGATTTGGTGCTTCTGACACACCCGAATGAAACTCGACGTGAAACCAACACAGGTCAATGGCTGCGTAAATCATTGGCACAATGCCAAGTATTTGAGTGGAGCCGTACAAGCATTCCAACCGAGTTGACGGCTATTTTGGAAAACCCAAACCATCAACCCATTTTACTGTTTCCTAATGACAGCAGCCGGTTGTTAACGCCGACCGCTATTCAGGAAAGTTCAAAGCGCATCGTGTTTATTGTATTGGATGGCACATGGCAGGAAGCACAAAAAATGTATAACCGGAGCGATTGGCTTAAGGCGCTGCCTCACTGGCATATTCAAATGTCTGGAGATTCGTGTTATTCCCTTCGCAGAAATCAAACTTCAGGGCATTTTTGCACACTGGAGGTGGGTATCCATTTATTATCTCTATCTCACCGCACCACACTGCCTAACAACAATAGTAGTGAGCAGCTACAACAGTTTTTTGAACATTATCTAAATGTCTATCAAGCCGACAAAAGTGGGCATCAATGGAAAGGAAGCAATCATGACCAATAATCAAAGCAACCCGTTGATTGCACAATTTCACCGACAAAAATTGGCGTTTGAAGGTGAAAAGCATCCGAGTTTGAGTGAACGAAAACAACGACTCACAGCACTAAAAGAAGCGCTTCTTCATCATCAAGACGCGCTCTGCGAAGCGGCAGCAAAAGATTTTGGTGCAAAGCATCACTATGAAACGCTGCTCACCGATATACTCCCGTGTATTCAGCAAATTAAATATTCGCTGAAGCATCTAAAAAGCTGGATGAAGCCAGAAAGGCGTAAAACAGGATTAGTGCTGGCTTTGTCTAGCGTCCGAGTTCACCCCCAGCCTTTAGGCGTCATCGGGGTGATTGCGCCATGGAACTTTCCTGTGTTTATGTCGATAGGTCCATTGATTACTGCGTTGGCGGCGGGCAATCGAGTCATGATAAAAGTGAGCGAGTTTACTCCCAGAACCAACCAAGTCTTGATTAAGCTGCTTAAAAGTGTGTTTTCGTCGGAGCTCGTTCACATCGTGGAAGGGGATGCCACCATCGCTGCGCAATTTTCTTCCTTGCCCTTTGACCACCTACTGTTCACTGGATCCACAGAAGTAGGACGAAAAGTCATGCAGTCCGCAGCATCAAACTTAACACCAGTCACCTTAGAGTTAGGCGGAAAAAGTCCCGTTATTGTCGCTCCAGACATGGACATGAACGACGCGGTTGAGCGATTGGTCTATGGAAAAACGCTCAACTCTGGGCAGATTTGCGTGTCACCCGATTACGTTATGATTCCAGAAGGTAAGGCGAAAGAATTTGTTTTTGCTTATAAACATCACTTTGGTTACCTGTACCCCTCTGGTGTGAATTGCGAAAGCTACACCAGCATCATCAGCCAAGCGCATTTCGACCGATTGCAATCATGGCTCGACGAAGCAGAGCAAGGTGGAGCATGGATTGAACCCGCCAACAAATACTCGGTAGACAGTAATCAACGTAAAATGGTCACTCAGTTAGTGATGGACGCACCGGAAGACAGCCAATTGATGCAAAACGAGATCTTCGGCCCAGTCTTGCCAATTGTGGCGTATAAATCCCTTGATGACGCCATTCAATACGTGAATCAAAGACCAAAACCGTTGGCGCTTTATGTCTTTTCCCACGATAAAAACAGCGTCAGTAAAGTGTTGGAAAAAACACAATCAGGTGGTGCGTGTGTGAACGACACTATATTGCAAGTTGTGGCAGAAGATGCACCGTTTGGCGGCGTCGGGACATCAGGAATGGGCAGCTATCACGGAAAAGAAGGGTTCCTGACGTTCAGCAACCAACGCACTGTCGTGGCTCGAAAAAAACTGTACCCAACTCGAATGATTCACCCACCGTTTCGCAGCATCCACCAGCTAGTGCGTAAGTGGCTTCTTCGCTAACAAACCTTAGCTTTGGATAACAAAGGGGAAGGCTCGGCCAAATAAAACCCTTGCAAGTAATCGACCCCTAGGTCTTCCGCCACGCGGCAGACCTGCTCGTTGTGCACGAACTCCGCAACTGTTTTGGCTTCAAACACATGGCAAAGCTGGACTAGCTGCATGGCGATTTGACGCTGCCTTCGGTCTTTATCAATGTTTCGAATGATACTGCCATCCAATTTTATGGTATCGGGTTCGAGTTTGATGATTTCATCAATATTTGAATAACCGGAGCCAAAATCATCAACAACAATCTTTGCGCCGAGCTGCTTGAAGTGGTTACACACTTCTCTCATTCGGCTGTAGTCTTTGATTTGTTCGGTTTCTAAAACCTCTATCCCAACTCGTGCTGGATTCACCATTTTCTGCAAAGCGCTTTCAAGCAAATACAGAGTTTTGTCACTCATCAAATCCTGTGGAGACAGATTGATGGAGAACGACTCTTCACGATGAGACATCAACTCAAAAACACTCGTTAGCATTTGCCGGCTGAGTCGGGTGTATATGTGCGTCCCCTCAATAATAGGGAGAAATTTCCCCGGGGGAATGATTTGGTTGCCTTCTTGAATGCGAACCAAACACTCTTCAGATACTTTCTTGTGGCTATGGGCGGCAAATATGGGTTGAGAATAGACAACGACCTTATGATTCAATACCGCTCGACTCACCGACGATAGCCAATTCAATTGTTCTTGTCGGTTTTCTTCTTCTTTCTCAAGTAACTTTGCGTTACACATGTGTCGATTGTTTTTCATACCATGGCGACGAGCTTCAATCGATTTAATCAAAAGCTCTTCGACTCTTGCTTGCGGAAAATCACGGCGACTGACCAAACCTCCACATATCGAAACCGATAAACAATCCAATTCAGGTAAACCAAAAGGTTCAAAATTCACATGTTCTATCTCGTCCACCAGCTCGGTAAATAAGTGGCGAATATACAGCCCAGTATGGTGTGATGAAAAAACCGCAGCCCATTCGCCTACCCCTATACTGTACAGTTCAGAGTCTCCACCAAATCGTTGCCAAAGTTGTTCTTTGAAGTATTGACTCAGATCACCGAGTAGCTGGTCACCTACCTTATATCCATATTTTTCATTCACTTGGCTAAAGTTGGCGAGTTTTATCGTTAGAAGGTGTTCATTTGTTTTGATCGACGCCAATCGTTCTTTCAATACAGAGCGATTGGGTAAACCCGTTCGTCTATCGTGGCGGTAACTTTCTGTTAGCCGATGTGCTTGCACCAGTAATTCGTGCTCCATATTTTCCTGCATATCATCGACATCGGCGATGGCATTACGTATCAAGGAAAACAAAGGCGACATTTGATGTTGAAAGCGATCTTGCTGGATGGTGTCTTTTTGCGTTGCAACTTCATGTTCACGCATGGCTAAATACGTCAAACTATGATGCATAATGGTTTGATGGTTAACATCGCGGTACAACTCACCCAAACAATACACGCCACTGACTTTTGCAATCGACGCAAATGGGCTGATTTCATCGAACCCATCCACGAATTCCAGTCTCGATGAACAGTTGTAGATAAACAGGCTTTCTGGTTTATTCACGTCGAGCTGGCGTGCACCTACTCGAACCTGTTCTTCGGTAAGCGAAGGGTGGTTGTAGCAGAATCGAACTTCATCTCCTACACGCCACTGAGTATCAAACTCAATTGCCCCATCATCCAGCTGTCGAACAGGCATTTGCACTTTTTGCTGACTCGCTTCGCCTTTCATTAATGGGAAATCGTAAAGCTGTTCGAAAGGAACAGGGTTGCCATCGGCTAGATATCGGTCATAGATTTGCTGAACAGGAATACCATCCAATTCGTAAAGTGCGCCGTTCTTGGCAGAAGACACTCGAAACTTTCGACCAATTGGATTCCATTCAGCGTAACAGCCACGCCAAACTTGAAGCTTAGGATTATGAAGGGCAACAGCAACGCATGCTTGTCGATGAATTTGGTCGTTCCATAACACCCAACGCCCAAACAAATTAGGCTGCGACAAGCCACCTGCAACAGGCAACTCAAATGTCAGTTCATTAAATGCACCAAACACCTCATAATCTTGAGAGCCAAAAAGTAGGGTGTCTTGATCATTAACTTGCTCTGCAAAGCAGATGACTGCTTTGGTCTCTTCGCTTACATTCAAATGCTCGATAAGCTCTTCACCATCTTGCTGAGCATTTCCGGTGTACTGCACCAGACAAGATGTCAAACGTGTTTCGGCTAGCTCGGTGATCACAACCAATGTGCCGAGATTAATAATACTTCCATCTTTAATGCAATGACTGGTGCTTTGACCCAGAATAGTACTGTGTGGAAAACGCTGTTTCATCACTCGGCTATATTCAACAACAAGCTCAGGGGATTGCGTAGAAAAGATTTGTATTAGATGGTTTGCGTTTGGGTCTGGCGAGTAGCTTAATACCTCAGCCTGTAGCTGACTGAGATCTTGAGCCAAAATCGAATGACATTGCATATTACAAATTATTAACAGAACGTGATTTTTGCCACTATAACGTTAGCATTCCTCTAGAAAACACGCATCGGATCAACTTTTTATCAATTAGCTAATAATATTTCAGTTTTTAGTGATAATGCTCCAATTTTTTTGCGACCAGGTGAAAGGCAAGCACAACAAAACAATAACTCTAGCGTAAGTGTGCACTTACAATCTATCTATGCAAGTAATACCACTATATGTTGAGTAAGTAGCTCAATTGGGTCACTTCAATATCGGGGAGAACTCGCATTTTCTTTGAGGTGATGGTGTTACACGCCTGATCATTGAACCAACATGCGACAAATCCATTTTCTTTTGCACCCAAAACATCACTCACGGGATGATCACCTACATGCAATATTTCACTGGGCTTCAAACCTAAAAACGATACCGCTTTATCGAACATCTCACGATGCGGTTTTGCTTCGCCGTCGGGTCCCGCTTTCAGTACCTGTGAAAAATACTGATCTAACCCAATTCTTTCAGGGTAAACGTTGCCATTGGTAATCGCGACCAAAGGCATACGTTTGGATAGCTGACTTAGGACTTGGTGTGTTTCGTCTGGAATGTCTATCTGATGCCGCCAATAAAGCACCTGTTCCATGATTTGATCGATGATGTCGGGGATATCCGCTTCGTCATATCCAACATGTGCCAAACCCAACGCTAACTGCGCTCGGCGAAGCAACGTCACATCACTAGCCAAATTTGGATTGTTGACTCTGGCAAGATACTTAAACGTCAGCCAGTCGTCTTTGGTTATCAATTGACATTTAGGGTAATGGTGTGCAATCCATTGATAGACTTCTGATTCCAACCTCAGTATGACTGGTCTGTTGTCGTAGAGCGTATCGTCCAAATCAAATGTCATGGCTTTAATAGTGGGAATACTACGGTAAACACGCATCAGTCGTCCTTATTGCTCGAGTCTTTCTTACGTGCCCTTGGGTGTGCCTTATCATAAGCCGTTGCCAAGTGCTGAAAATCAAGGTGAGTATATATTTGAGTGGTAGAGATGTTCTCGTGCCCAAGCAGCTCTTGCACCGCACGTAAATTACCACTGGATTCCAGCATATGAGTGGCAAAAGAGTGTCTGAGTTTGTGTGGGCTGATATGACTCGCAACAGATTGCTTTTGTCCCCACTCCGCCATCCGCTTTTGCACGTTTCGATGAGAAATCCGCACGCCCAGTTTCGATACAAAGAGCGCGGGTTCATCGGAGGATGCCAGTTCTCCTCGCATTTTGAGCCAGTTTTTTACCCACTCTTTCGCCATACCAGAAAAAGGCACTTTTCGTTCTTTGTCACCTTTACCGACAACGCGTAGCTCCCCTTTGGACATCGATATATGTTTAACATCGATACTCACCAATTCGGCTAAACGCAAACCGGCACCATACATCAGCTCCATCATAGCGCGGTCACGCACCGACAGTGGATCGTTCTCATCCACTTCGAGTAGCTGGCCAACTTCATCCACATCTAAGTTCTTCGGCAATGGGCGCTGTTTACGTGGAGCGGACACTCCCTTGGCAGGGTTTGCTTGCATCTCACCCCGTAGTATCAAGAAATCAAAGAACGAACGGAGTGAGGATAATCGAGTTGCGATACTGCTGGCTTTCATGCCATCTCGCATGCCTTTGCTGGCTAGCTGGCGAACCCAGGCGGCATCAACTTGAGACCAATTATTTAGCCCCAAAGAAACAAGATGTTCAGCCATGCTATGAAGTTGAAGTTTGTAATTACGCTGAGTGTGGAGGCTAAGCCCTCGTTCGCTTCTTAAAAATTCAAAGAAACGATCGAGAGGCTTTTGAATATCACTTGGAAGAGGTGCGTTGGACATGGGTTTTCTCATCAGACTGCCATGAAAGGTTTTCTACCAAATGGCTGACCACCAGCGTCAAATGACGTAAAAATAAGGTGTCCATGTTCGGTTGAAAATGACCGCCGTCGTCACTGGAAAAGGCAATGATTCCCAACGGCTTCTTTCTGATTATAGGCAAGACTGCAAATGAACCGAGCTCTGGGACAGAATCATCGGAAAACAGCAATGCACGATCCGTCTGCTTCATGCGCCCCAAAAAGGCGTCTTTCCCATTAAAGTGATTCGTAGCAAAACGCTGGTATTGCTCTTGTTCCAAATGATGATTCTTGTCTGGGCATTCAAAGATTTTCATCCAGCCCTTCAAGCCTAGCTCTTTGGATTTTTGCTCAATGCAATGCGCAACTTGAGTCAAGTTGTCGCAATTAAGCACCTGTTGCTGCAAATCCATAAACTCATGAAACGTGCGATCATTGTTTGCCGCAAGTGACATAAGCTGAGTGATTTCTTCTTCCAATTCTTCAATGCGTTGACGATGGCGATTCAACTGAACTTCGACCAATGAAACCGCACCTTGTTGTTGGTGTGGAATCGATAAGCGACCAACCAGCTCAGAACGGTGCTGGAAAAAATCAGGGGTATCTTGCAGATATTCGGCAACAATTTCAGCCGTGAGTGCATCCGCTTCTGGATAAGACAAAACGTTTCCTTTTTAGAACATTGGGCTCTGTAGACCCTAACAGCTTAATTGACCGTCAAACACGTGGGTTGCAGGTCCGGTCATATACAGTGGCTTGCCAGGTCCCTGCCAGCGAATTTTTAAATCGCCTCCAGGTAAATGTACGGTGACTTCTTCGTCAAGTAAGCCCTGCACAATACCAACGGCAACAGCCCCACAAGCACCACTTCCGCAAGCCTGAGTTTCCCCTGCTCCGCGTTCGTACACTCGCAAATTGACTTCATTGCGGGATACAACCTGCATAAATCCAGCATTTACACGCTCAGGGAAGCGTTCATGTGATTCCAGAAGAGGCCCTAAATTATCGACATCTGCCGTGGATATATCATCAACGACTGTAACCACATGGGGATTACCCATACTTACGGCACCACAAAATAGGGTTTGGTCATCAGCACGCAGAATGTAGGTTTTCTCTTTTTGCTTGGCTTTAAATGGAATTTTAGAAGGTTCAAAAACAGGTTCGCCCATATTGACTGTAACCTGATCGCCATCTTCAATATTGAGCACCATTTTGCCTTTCTTGGTGCTGACGCATATCGCGTGTTTATTGGTTAAGCCTTTCATTCTGACAAAACGAGCAAAACAACGCGCGCCATTACCACATTGCTCCACTTCGCTACCATCCGCATTGAAAATACGGTAATGGAAGTCGGTTTCTGGATCGTAAGGCGCTTCAACCACCAGCAGCTGATCGAACCCAATTCCGGTATAACGATCCGCCAATCGGCGGATCAAATCCGGAGAGAAAAACACATTTTGGGTAATGCAATCCACAACCATGAAGTCGTTACCCAATCCGTGCATTTTAGAAAAATGAAAGTGCATGTGTTTTACATTACTCCGGTAACACTTGTTCCAGTTCCCACAAGCTGCTCAACTCTTCACGTTGACGAACTAAGTGGCTTTGTTTGCCATCAACCATAACTTCCGCTGCTCGTGCACGTGTGTTGTAGTTAGAAGACATCACGAATGCGTAAGCGCCTGCACTGCGAACTGCAAGCAAGTCACCTTGCTCCAGAACCAAAGCTCGGTCTTTACCTAAGAAGTCACCAGTCTCACATATCGGGCCTACCAAATCGTAGTTGGTTGCCTCACCTTCACGCGGTACAACTGGCACAATGTCTTGCCATGCTTGATACAGCGCAGGGCGGATCAAGTCGTTCATTGCAGCATCAATAATCGCAAAGTTTTTGTGTTCGGTATGTTTTAGGAATTCAACCTGCGTCAGCAATACACCAGTATTTGCTGCAATCGCACGACCCGGCTCGAAAATCAGCTCCAAGTCAGAGTGGTTCGTTAGCCTGCCTAACAATGCTTTGGCGTAATCAGAAGGCTCTGGTGGTAATTCATCTTTGTATACCACGCCTAAGCCACCACCTACATCAAGGTGCTTAACTTCTATTCCTTCTGCTTTTAGCTGATCAATCAAGCCAAGCAAACGATCGACTGCGTCGATAAAAGGTTCGATATCCGTTAGCTGGGAACCGATATGACAATCAATACCTTGGATATCTAGGCTATCTAGCGTTTGAGCAAACTTGTAAACGCGCAACGCTTGATCGAAGGCGATACCAAATTTGTTTTCTAGCAAACCTGTAGAAATGTATGGGTGAGTATTAGCGTCTACATCGGGATTAATTCGCAATGAGATTGGTGCCACAACACCCAGCTCTTTCGCTACCTTATTGAGTAGCTCTAGCTCTGGTTCTGACTCGACATTGAAACATTTGATATTCAGTTGCAGCGCACGTCGCATTTCGTCCGCGGTTTTACCCACACCAGAAAAAACAATTTTGGCAGGATCACCACCAGCTGCGATAACACGCTCTAGTTCGCCACGAGATACAATATCAAAACCAGAACCCAGTCTGGCCAATACGTTCAGCACACCTAAGTTGGAGTTTGCTTTCACGGCATAACACACTAGGTGGGGATGATCGCCCACTGATTTATCAAACGCGTTCCAATGGCGTTCCAACGTTGCACGTGAGTATACGTATAATGGCGTTCCATATTGATTCGCCAGTTCAGTTAATGAGACGTCCTCAGCCCAAAGCTGACCATCATCCTGATAATTAAAGTAATCCAATGTTGTATCCCTGTATTCTTTTATTGCTATTGCGTTTGTTCGTTTTGCTCGGAGTCACTTGGTAAGTAAAGCGCTCCAGTCTGTCCACACCCGGCGATACCGAGTACCACAAACATTAAAAGTGCCGTGATTGACTTTTTCATGCTGCAATTCGTGATAAATAATTCAATGCCCCCTATAATCGCACCACACTCAGGAAAAGCAATAGGATATAAGAGATGAACGATACTGAATTTCATCAATTAGTGGATGAGCAGCTGCAAACTATCGAAGAAGCCATAGATGATTCAGGCGCGGACATCGATTATGAAACGTCGGGTAACGTCATGACCCTAGAATTTGAAAACCGCTCTCAGATAATCATTAACCGACAAGAGCCTATGCACGAGATTTGGCTTGCTTCAAAATCGGGTGGTTTCCACTTCAAATTACAAGGTAGTGAATGGATTTGCTCGAAGACAGGTATTGAGCTGATCGCCATGGTAAAAGAAGAGTGTGAAAAGCACGCACAAGAATCGATAGATTGGGTATAAACCCAAATACGAGCAATGCAAAAAAGGAGCGCTAAGCGCTCCTTTTTAAGATCTGGGGAAACTCATTCTTTCATGCATTCACTGCATTATTCGAACGATTCTGTGGTGAAGAGTCGCTGCGATAAGGCACAACGTAAGGGTCACCATCTTCAGGATTGATGATTTGATAATACTGAGGCAAGTTAAAGTTGATAAACTTGGCGCTAATTTCGAGTTCATCCTGATTTGACGTATAGAAGCGGTTAACGTTACTGATCATCTCGTCTTTGTCACCGCTAAACTGGTGATAAACTTCCACTCGGTTCGCTTCATCCAACACATAGATATTAAAACCTTTAACAGTGTCTTCGAAGAAAAACTGAATCAAGCCCTCGCTGGCAAAACTATCGACGACATCTGGCATCTGATAATCCTGCTCTTTGTCGAGCATCATCAACGGCGAACCTTTCAGTTTATTGGTCGAAATACTGCTGTAAAAATCAACAGAATTTTCAAGCTTCTGAACTGAAACACCACGGCGCTCAAAAAACAACCCATACATTTGTTCGCCAATTCGAATAGCTTTAAAGCGACGACGTTTCTCTTGCTCTACAGGCTTCAAACGTAATTCAATGCACTCAGCCAAAAGCTGGTACACCATGTTACGCATAACACCCCGCAAATTTTTGCTATAACAAAATACGTCGACCGATTCTGGAGGCAACGCATCTTGGTGCATTTTGCCTAGGACGGTTTTTAAAGCATCCAATATCGCCGTTTCACCCGTGAAATGTAATGTTCGAACTTCATGCCATGAGTTGCGATACACCAAGTCTACACTGCCGACTAAGCTTCGGTGCTCTTCTCCAAAACTAAAGATATCAATATCTTTCAAGTCAACTTTGAGCGATTTACCCTTCAATTCAACAGTAGGGTCGTTTTCAAAATTGATGAACATGGCGAGCTGACTAATTTCACAGGGGCTACCTAGCGCTTCCATTGTAGGACGACGTTTGTGCAGCGAGAACGTGTTACGCAAGTCACTCACCATTTGGTAAAACTTGTCGATATCCAATTCCGCTTCTCGCACTACGGAGTGCAAACGTGTCGACTCGGTAATCAAGCCATTAAAGAAAGACCACGCGACCAACTTACTCAGGTATTCATTATGTTCTAGGTATTTTTGACCAATGATGGCGCTTGGATCTAAAGGCTGTTTATAAAGATACCAACCCTGTTTATTTGTTCGACCCGGTGATACTTGAATAAAACTCAAATCAGATTCGTGCAAATCAGGAGAAATCTGAGGATTGAGTAAGGTAACCTTGCCAGGTAACACCTCAAAAGCAGCGTAAAGCTTACGCGCAAGTATGCTGATGTCTTGCGGACTGATGGCTGAAGTAATGTCATTTCGACGCGCAAACTGAATTAAGTTGCGATAGCTCAGCATCAGCGCATCCAGCAATTCGTGGTGAACCACTTTCACTTGCTCGACTTTCCAATTGCGGCGATCATCCAGCTCTTCAACCACACTGTCTGACCACTGCCAACGCTTCACCATGTCGCCTAGAGCTTCTCGTCGCCATGCGACCGATCCTACTCCGGGTTCACGTGATAGCTTTTCGTGAGTTTTTAAATAAAAACAGCGACGAACCAAATCTAAACGACGTTGATCATTCACTCGCTCTAAATAGCGCGTGACTTTCTCAAGCATCAGATAATACGCGTCCATTCCGTAGAGATCGGGCTCATGAGAAAAGAATCGCCGCTTAGAATCAATACAAAGGAGGCGAGTTGCTGGGTATTCCCAAGAATAGGCTTCCAGAAGAATCGCTTTTAAAACCGATTTATACGGCGAATCGATACTTTTGTATAACTGCCACAAATTGGAGCCAAAATATTCTTCAGCAGGAATGCGATCGAGCTGACCAAAATCAATCCACTCATTACGATCTATCTCACCATTTTTGACGAGCTTCTCAACGTAATCATCATACGCTTCCTCCATTTCTGGAGGCACAACTTGCCAAAGTAATCTTTGTCCAGCCAGCCTTACGGCAGAACGGTAAAACTCATCAAGCAACAACAAGTGTTGCGAGGAACCACAGTTGTCCCCTGTCATCTCTTCCGAGCGATTGCTTCGAAAACGCTCTTCATCCATCAGAAAAAAGTTGGCTTCTACGCCTAAGTTTTTTGCCCAATCAGTGATCAATAAACACTTATTGGTCAAATTATCTCTGTCGTGTTTGGGCATCGATGGCGATACACACACCCAGACATCCAAATCACTGGATGTACTCTGTCCGATAGAGGAGGTACTGCCCATGGTATAGAGCGCTAGAATTCCAGGATCGTTTGATGTTTTCAACGATTCGCCTAGCGTCAGCTCCGTATCATCAACAAACTGCTGCTGTGTTTGATTTAATGAGAAGCCCAAAATGCCATAGGGAACGTGACTTTCGAGATAACCAGGAATGGACGGATGATTGAAGTGAAGGAGAGCAGGCAGTAAATGGAATACGCGTTGACTTTGCGTATCCATCAGAGCCAATGCTCGATCAATACGCTGCTGATTCAACAAATCCAATCTGTGAACAAGAGTTTCGGTAAATGCCTGCAAGGGGGTGATTCCTTGATATGTAAGTTAAATTGATGTTTTTGTTCAAAGTGCATTCACAATCGCCACAAAAACGTGATCAATTTAACACTTTAATGTTCAAGGGTAAAGAATAAGCGTATATCCTGAACTCCTGCTTTCTTCCTTTTCCTACATATTGCCCTGCCGCATTAAGTGTCATCCCTTCTACCATATAGTAATAATAGACCTAAGAACATTTGAGATCCCGATCACATATATTTTTCTTAATATCGAGATCGATAGCCACACAGACTATAGGTGTGACGAAACAGTAATACTTTACTAAGCACAGTGGTAGGATTAGCGCATCCGATTGACCTATATGGAAACATTATGTCCGAAAGAGCTCCCATTCGCATTGCAACGAGAAAAAGTCCACTTGCCCTTTGGCAGGCACATTTCGTCAAAGATTCTTTGCAAGCGGCACACCCAGGTTTAGACGTTGAGTTGGTAACCATGGTTACCAAGGGAGACATTATCTTGGACACCCCTCTTGCAAAGGTGGGTGGTAAAGGGTTATTCGTCAAAGAGCTCGAAGTGGCGATGCTAGAAGGTCGTGCCGACCTCGCTGTTCACTCGATGAAAGACGTCCCAGTAGATTTTCCTGAAGGCTTGGGGCTGGTAACAATTTGCGAACGAGAAGATCCACGTGATGCTTTCGTATCCAACACATTCGCTTCCATTGACGACCTACCGCAAGGCGCTGTCGTTGGAACTTGCAGTTTGCGCCGTCAATGTCAGTTGAAAGAATACAGACCAGACCTCCATATCAAAGAGCTTCGCGGTAATGTCGGAACTCGATTAGGCAAGCTGGATGCGGGAGAATACGATGCAATCATTCTCGCAGCGGCGGGGTTAAAGCGTCTAAAATTGGAAGAGCGCATACGCAGTGTCATTGAACCAGAACAATCACTTCCGGCGGTTGGGCAGGGAGCTGTGGGTATCGAGTGCCGACTAGACGACGAACACCTCATTAAGTTATTGGAGCCTTTGAATCATCCGGAAACGGCGAATAGAGTTGCTGCAGAGCGTGCAATGAACTTGACTCTCGAAGGTGGGTGTCAGGTACCAATTGGTAGCTACTCTCTTATCAATGGTGATGAGATCTGGCTGAGAGCACTTGTTGGTGAACCCGATGGTTCCAAAGTCGTGCGCGGGGAGATTAAAGGTCCCGTCGTTAAAGCGCATGAGCTGGGTGTCACCCTAGCGAATCAACTTCTTGACCAAGGTGCAAAAGATATTCTGGAGCGCCTATATCAGGATCATGAATAAGTCGGCTTTATGGCGGTATTAGTCACCCGGCCGGGACAAGATGGCATCGAGTTGTGTGAAGCGATACAAGCGCAGCACACTGATGCCATACATCATCCACTCATTCAATTCCAATCTTCTGACGATATCCAATCACTACCTAGTAAGCTTCACAACGCCGATATTGTTATCGCCGTCAGCCAACACGCCGTTCATTACACTCAAAAAATACTCAAAGAACAGCAAGCCAAGTGGCCAGCGAGCGTGTCATACCTTGCCATTGGTCAAAAAACCGCATACAAATTAGGCAAAGTGACCCAACAAAAAGTACACTATCCGACAATCAGCGATAGTGAACACTTTCTGCAATTGCCTCAATTACAAAACGTTTCTCAGCTTTCTATAGTGATTTTGAGAGGGAACAGTGGCAGAGAGTTGATTTTTGAATCGCTGTCGAATAAGAATGCGAGTGTCGAATATGCAGAAGTTTATCAACGACACCCAATTCCTTTTAATTCGGAAGATTCTATTCAATATTGGCGTAGCCGCAATGTTGATACTTTGATTCTCACGAGTAGCGAACAACTCAGCTACCTAGAGCAATCAATGTCGAAAATTCAAAAAGATTGGCTACATACTTTAAGCCTTTTAGTGCCAAGCCAACGGATAGCTATTCTCGCCAGAGAGCTGGGATACCAAAATATCGTGAATACAGGCAGCGCAGCAAATTCGGACTTGCTGAATGCAGTTAGCAAGAAATAAAACAGGACAAGAGCATGGTAAGCAAAAAAAACAACAACGAGCACATTGAACCTGAAGAAACAAAAGAAGAGACAGCAGAACCGACGGAAACGGTAACTGAACCTTCACAAAACAAAGAAGCCGACAAACCTCAAGTCAAAGAACATGAGCCTGTTAAGTTTGAAGAAAAACAGGGTAAAAGAGGCGTCAAGCTTGGTACGATTGCGATCATTCTTTCGCTTATATTTGGAGGTGGTCTTACCTACCTTATTCAGCAAAAGACACAGCAACAAGAACAAGAAATAGCTAAGCTAAAAGCGCAATTTAAAGCAACCCAAACGAACCTAGCTCAAGAGTTAGATTCCGTTAAAGGCGAAACAGCCGCTCTCAACCGTGACACGGTTAACCGTACCAAAGTAGAGCTTGAGCAGCAGCAAAACAGCATCGAAAGCCTTCAACTCGCCTTAGCCGATGTAAAAGGACGTCGTCCAAATGATTGGCTGTTAGCCGAATCCGATTATTTGGTGAAACTGGCGGGTAGAAAATTGTTCTTAGAACACGATATTGTTAGCGCAACCAAACTGATGGAAAGTGCTGACCAGCGCATTGCGGCGCTTAATGACCCTAGCTTGGTTCCTTTAAGAAGAGCAATGGCAAATGACATCACCAATTTACGAGCACTGCCATTAATCGACCGAGACGGCTTGGTCATTGCATTAACTAGTTTGCAACTTCAAGTCGATGGTTTACCTCTCGCTAATGCCATTCTTCCTGAAGCGCCAGTAGTTGAGCAACACGAAGTTTCAACCGATATCAATGACTGGCAGCAAAACTTAAAGACATCCTTAGGCGAGTTTTCTGAGCAATTCATTACCTTCCGTACTCGAGATGGCAATGTTATCCCCCTTCTGTCACCTGAACAGCATTTCTACTTGCGTGAAAATATTAAGGCGAAGCTAGAAACGGCGATGAAAGGTGTATACACAGAACAAGGAGAAGTTTTCTCCACGGCACTTAAAGTCGCTCATGAATGGTCAACGCAATTCTTTAATTTGGATGATCCCGCTGTTCAGAAATTTAACCAACGTATAGCCGCTTTGGGCAAACAAAACATCCAAGTAAATTACCCAGTAAAATTGGAAACACAGGAACTCCTTTCTGACGTTATTTCAGAGCGCTTGCGCCGAGAGATGACCACCATTATTACGGAGGAGGCTAAATGATTCGTGCAATTTTTCTATTCGTAATTCTAGGGATAGGCCTCTACGCCGGTACTCAGTTTTCTGGACAGCAAGGGTATGTCTTAATTTCTATTGCCGACAAAACAATAGAAATGAGTGTGACTACCCTGGTGATTTTTATCATTGGCATTCTTGCTGCGCTATTTGGTTTGGAGTACCTCATTAAGAAACTCCTTTATACCAGCAGCGCAACTTGGAATTGGTTTAGCGTACGCAAGATGAAACGAGCTCGTCGCTATACAAATGAAGGCATCATTATGCTTTTAGAAGGTGATTGGAAAGGAGCCGAGAAAAAAGTCACCCGCTGGGCAAATCATCATGACATGCCAATGCTTTGTTATCTCGTTGCTTCAGAAGCCGCGCAAGGGCTTGGTGACAAGAGTAAACGCGACCACTACTTAGGCTTAGCTTCAAAACAAGAAAACTCAGATCTCGCTGTAGAGCTGACAAGAGCGAAGCAGTTGGTAAGAGACTCTCAGTATGAGTTGGCTTTAGATACCCTGCATTCACTGCGCGATCGCTACACTGGCAATCCCATTGTGGTAGAGCTTCTTAAAACCGTTTATGAAGAACTGGCACTGTGGCAGAACACCATTGATCTATTGCCACAACTAAAGAAAGCCAAGCTCATTGACCCAATAGAACACGACTCTTTGATGTTGAAAGCACAATGCGGGTTACTTGCCGACGTTGCCCAACAAAAAGGCAGCGAAGGCTTACTTGCTTATTGGAATGGGTTACCCAAAAAGGCTCGCCAAGACGAAACGCTTGTCCATTGCCTATTAGAGCAACTGATCGAACGTAAAGCCGATTCACAAGCCTATATCATCGTACGGGATAGATTGAAAAAGCAACCAGACGACAAACTCTATTCACTTATCTCTGAAATGAACTTACCAGACCTACACCCCGCAGTTGTTCTTCTTCAAGGAGCACTGCAAAAGGATGGTGAAAGCGCTATTGTCCACAGCACACTTGCTCAATTACTGATGCGTCAGGAAAACTGGTCTGAGGCACAGCATCACTTCGAGCAAGCACTGAAATTACGACAAGACATTTCAGATTACGCTTATCTGGCAGACGTCTTAGAGAAGCAGCAACTAACGCAAGCGGCTGGAGACGTCTCTCGTAAGGCACTTTCGTTGATAGACAATAAGTCTTAATCTACATATCTGATTCGTATCCTTAAAGCCAGCGATAAGTCGCTGGCTTTGTTTTTTCTAACTATCGTTCTATCCGCCCTCTCATTTTCGAGCCCAAACCCTACTCCTTCCACTATCAAATTCAGCTAATCCAACAACACGCTCTACGAACGCTCTTTATCATTAAGAGCCAGAGACAACCAGTAGTTACAATACATTCGTCCACAGGTCGAATAAACCCCTTCAAACGAAGAAAATCTTAATATTGCTCGTGAGTGCTTTTGAATAGAGGTGAATGGCAAGGTTCGCACACGACCGGGACTCGTTCGACCGTAGGTCGAATATATTTTCCTAAATACAAAAAACCTCAACATTTCTACTGAGGCTTCTTAAATAAATGGCGGAGTGGCTGGGGTCGCACACGAGCGGGGCTCGTTCGACTGTAGGTCGAATACACCTTCCTTAAACGCAAAAAACCTCAACATTTCTGCTGAGGTTTTTCAAATAAATGGCGGAGTGGACGGGACTCGAACCCGCGACCCCCGGCGTGACAGGCCGGTATTCTAACCAACTGAACTACCACTCCGCAGTGGAATACCCGCTTATCATAAGCAGATGTTCAAATTTAAAGCCTGGCGATGTCCTACTCTCACATGGGGAAACCCCACACTACCATCGGCGCTATTGCGTTTCACTTCTGAGTTCGGCATGGAGTCAGGTGGGTCCACAACGCTATGGTCGCCAAGCAAATTCTTTAATTCGGAAAGCTGTTTCTAGTTCTTACACATTCAATCTGTTCTTGCTTTGAGTCCACGACCTACATGGATGTAGGAAGTGCTGATGATTGTCTGGAACAATCTCAGTGCAAAACCCCTTGGGTGTTGTATGGTTAAGCCTCACGC
>NZ_PIZL01000060.1:0-18367 GCF_002835515.1 Vibrio sp. vnigr-6D03 | reverse complement strand
TTGCTGGGACAACAGTCCGATTGAGCGGTTCTTCAGAAGCCTAAAGACAGAATGGATACCAGTGTCGGGTTATCGGAGTTTTAGCGAAGCGAGAGAACATATAACTCGATACATCACGGGCTACTACAGCCAACTCAGGCCACATCAATATAATGGTGGACTCACACCCAATGAGTCTGAACGACTGTATTGGGAAAACTCTAAAACCGTGGCCAATTTTAGTTGACCACTACAGTCAAGGGAAATCAAGGTCGTCTAGAGGCAGCATTTAATGATTATTTTCATATGGGTATGATGCAAGAGCACGATGGAGATTCGTATAGTACTCAAGAAAAATCGAGAGGTCGTTTGGAAACTCGGTTGGCGCTCACCAACACAGATTTGAGCGTTTTAGGAGATATAGAATTTGAGTGGCCAGAACTAAAGACGATGGGTATAGTGGTAAGTATAAGGCAGGAAGAGTCGGTAGCGAAGGAGCAAGAGTTCTCGGTGAGGTACTTCATAAGTTCGAAGGAATTAAGTGCTAAGGAATTGTTAAATTCGGTACGTTCCCATTGGTTAATAGAGTCAATGCACTGGACATTGGATACGACATTTGGAGAAGATGCGTGTCGTAAACGAGCGGAAGAAAGAGCAGAGAATTTTGCGAGGATCAGGCAGATGTGCTTGAACTTATTAAAACGAGAAATGACATTAAAGGCGAGCATAAAGCACAAAAGAGCGATGTGTGCGATGAATCCTGAGTATCTTTTGAAGGTTCTGGGAAGCCTTAATTGACGGGAAAGTTCGTGATTTTTCCGTGCTGAGTCCAATATAATGAACCTCAGAGCTTAGGATTAAAGACCAATGGAACCACAAAAAGAACCCAACCCAAACTACCCACCATATCCACCTCAATCTACAGATCATGAGATTGACTTGCGTGAACTTTTTAACGCTCTATGGAAAGGCAAATGGATAATCATTGTTACCACATTTGTCTTTGCAGTCGGTGCAGTGTTATACGCACTAAGCCTGCCAAATATATACAAATCGGATGCATTACTCGCGCCAGCAGAGAGCTCAAATGGTGGCGGGCTGTCAAAAATGGCGGGTCAGTTAGGTGGCCTTGCAGCGCTAGCAGGCGTTAACCTTGATGCAGGTGAATCTTCTCAAACGGATTTAGCTGTGCGAGTAATGAAGTCTCGCCAATTTGTTGAAGCATTCGTCAACAAGCACGATTTGCTCGTCCCTTTAATGGCGGCAAAGGATTGGGATTTGGCAAACAATAAACTCATTCTGGATGGAGAACTTTATAACCCCAATTCTGGTGAATGGCTACGTGAAGAAAAAGGTCTACGTGGTACAATACCAACAGCGCAAGAGGCGTTTGAAGTATTCAGTAAAGAGGTTTTGAGCATCAATCAAGATAAAGAGAGTGGCTTATACACCATATCAGTCAAAAACTACTCACCTTATATTGCGCAGCAATGGGTCAATTGGTTAATTGAAGATATCAACAAAGTAATGCGTGAACGTACTATTGCTGAAACTTCTCAAAACCTAGCCTACCTAAATACTCAGCTACAAAAAACCGCTGTAGCTGATATGCAAAGTACATTTTATAAATTAATTGAGGGGCAAACAAAAAGTTTAATGCTTGCTGAAGTTCAAGAAGAATTTATTTTCAAAGTAATAGATCCTGCTGTGATTCCTGAATTAAAAAATAGCCCCAAACGTGCTTTAATCCTTTTGATAGGAAGTCTTATCGGAGCAATTTTATCATCGGTATTTATACTCCTTAGGTTTTCTATTGGGCGTAAATCATGAAGATAAATAAATATTAAAGTGTTATTAATGATCACTTTTAAGTGAATTATATTAAATTAAGATTGATAGTATAACGATAATTACAAAGAACATGATCCTTAATAATATACTTTGTTAAGTAATAGTATTTAAAAATAAATAGAGTAATTTGAATGAAAAAGCTTATTGTTGACTTAGATGGAACGCTCACGAAAGCCAATACTAGCGATTACAGAAATGTACTTCCTCGACATGGCGTCATAGAAAAATTAAAAAAATATAAAGATGAGGGCTTTGCAATTGTTATATGCACTGCAAGAAATATGCGTACGTTTGAGGGAAATGTTGGAAAGATAAATATACATACCCTACCTATAATTATAAGTTGGTTAGAAAAGTATGAAGTTCCTTATGATGAGATTATTGTTGGTAAGCCATGGTGTGGAAAAGAGGGTTTTTACATTGATGATAGAGCAATTAGACCTTCAGAGTTTGTTGAATTAACTTTTGAGGAAATCACAAAACTCTTAGTTGAGGAGAGCAAATGTTCTTAATTATGTCAGGAGCTTATGTTGCTCCCGAGCTAGAGTCTGAATTTGGTAAAATTCCACCAAGCTTTCTACCACTGGGCAATCGACGCTTATTTCAACACCAAATAAAGTTAGCACCAAAAAATAACAAAATTATATTATCTTTACCAGAGTCTTATCAATTATCTATGAGTGATGAGAAATGGTTATTAGAGAATGATATTGATATAGTCCATATACCGGATGGATTAAGCCTAGGGGCTGCTATTGTAGCCGCTCTGAATATTTCTGGTTATTCTATGGATAAGCCGTTACATGTTCTCTTAGGAGATACGCTTTATGAAGAGCTACCTCAAGGAAAGGATGTTGTAGGTTATTCAACAACAGAAGACGGTTATAAATGGACAATAATGACCGAAGAGAATTTTAAATGGGTCGATTCCAGTACTGGAGGCATTGAAGGACAAAAAAGGCGCATAGTGGATGGCTACTTTAAATTTAATAAACCAAGAGTTTTGATAAAGCAGATCACCAAGTGCGAATGGGATTTTATTCAAGGCTTAAACTTGTATCGAGAAGTTGTAGGACTAACACCAGTTAAATCTATTGGATGGCTAGACTTTGGGCATGTAAATACTTACTATCGTTCAAAAGCAAAGTTTACTACACAAAGAGCATTTAACGAGTTAAGGATAACATCTACTTGGATTGAAAAATCTAGCTCAAAAATTGAAAAAATAGACGCTGAAGCATATTGGTTTGAAAATTTACCATTTGAACTTCGAGGCAACATACCACAGTTTTTAGGGAGTAGAGAAATTGATGGCAAGTTCTCATATAAGCTTGAATACTTGCACCTGTCAGCTTTAAATGAACTTTATGTTTTTTCAGAGCTCCCTCTAGCTACATGGACACATGTAATTAACAGTTGTCTGGATTTTTTATCAGATTGTAAAGAAGTAGATTCAAAATTATCATCAAAAGATTCTAATACATTAGAAAAATTATTTACCGTTAAGACAATCGAGAGAGTTAATGAGTATTGTGTTTCGAAAAATATAAAACTAAATGATTTATGGTCTTTAAACGAAGATGAACCTATATCAATAATTCAGATTTTAGAATATAGTGAAAAATATTTGCCTAAAAATAGAGACGTATTGAATGTAATGCATGGTGATCTTTGTTTTAGCAATATTCTTTATGATTTTAGAGCTAAAAAAATAAAAGTCATAGACCCAAGGGGTATAACACCTGAAGGAGTGAAAACCATTTATGGTGACTTGAAGTATGACTTGGCAAAACTTAGTCACTCGATGCTAGGGTTGTATGACTATATAATCGCAGGTTATTTCAACGTAGATATAAAAGGAAGAGAAATTAAATTTGATATAATCAATCAAAATAGAAATGACATACAGCAATATTTTATTGAACAGGTAAAAATACGCTTTGATATATCAGCGTTACAACTTTATGCAATGCAAATTCAACTATTCTTATCGATGTTACCATTACATTCTGATAATTCGGACAGGCAAGATGCGCTTTTTGCAAATGCTTTTAGACTATACAGAACAATAAAGGACCTTGAAAAATGATCATAATACCAATGGCCGGGATGAGTTCTCGTTTTTTGAATGCGGGTTATGATAAGCCAAAATATATGCTTGAAGCTAGAGGTTTTACATTATTTGAACACTCAATTTCGAGCTTTAAAAAATATTTTAATGATGAAAGGTTCTTATTTATAGTAAAAGATATTGCTGGTACAAAAAACTTTGTAAACTCAAAGTGTATTGAGCTTGGTATAAGAAAATACGATATTTGTGTCTTAGAAAAAAACACAAGAGGACAAGCTGAAACTGTAGCTCTAGGCTTAACCTATCTCCAGAGAATTTCTGATTTAAATGACGAATCCATTACGATATTTAATATAGATACGTTTCGGTGGGGGTTCTCATACCCACAACTATCAGCTAGTTGTGATGGATACTTAGAAGTATTCAAAGGGCAAGGGGATAACTGGTCATTTGCTAAACCAGCATCAAATTATACTACAGAGGTTATTGAAACAGCGGAGAAAAGACCGATCTCAAATTTATGTAGCACAGGATTGTATTTTTTTAAAACGGCCAAATTATATTTAGATGCCTATGAACATTATCAAAGCTTATCAAACTGTAAATGGGAGAAAGGGGAGATCTATGTCGCGCCATTGTACAACTACCTGATCAGAAATGGGTATAAAATTCATTACAATCTGATAGATAAAGACGCAGTTATATTTTGTGGAGTACCCGATGAATACATTGAGTTTAAGACGAATCTTTAAGCTATCTTTTGGAAAGGTTCTAGAATTATGTCCCAACATTAACAAAAGTTTAATAGAAAGATTTTTTTTTTACTACAACCAAAAATCACATCAGGCTAGTGATTATGTCTCAGTACATTTTAGACCAGTGAAACATGAAGATATTTTTTCTGGTTATAAAAATTGCTCCACAAAAAGTGCTATTCTTGTTCAAGGGCCTGTTGAGGACGTTAATTTTTTACTAAATACTCTTGAGCTGTATAAAACACAATTTAAGTCGGCAAGAATCGTACTAAGTACATGGAGCGATACTGATAAAGAAATTATATCTAAGATAGAAAAAATTGGCATTGATGTTGTTTTGAGTGATAAACCTGATAATCCAGGACTTCTCAATGTCAACTATCAAATGGTCAGCACTAAAGCTGGCTTAAACTTTATAAGTGATACAGAAGTTGAATATACACTTAAGACCAGAACTGATTGTAGAATTCATAGTTCAATAACTCTAGACCTGTGCGAAGAGCTGCTTAGAATATATAAACCTGTTGACAAAAAACAAACTTCTAGAATTGTTTTGATAAACTTTAATACAACTAAATACAGACCTTTTTCTTTCTCAGATATTTTTCAATATGCAAAAACATCCGAGTTATATAAATATTGGTCATGTCCAGAAGATAATCGAAGTAACGATTTGAACGAAATAAAGAAAAAGAATACTTATAACTTTAAGTTTGCAGCTGAAAATTATATCACGGAGTCTTACTTCGGTAGGTACTATATAAAAAATATAGGGGAGGATGACTCTGTTAGCTTGAATGTTAGTCTTACACATATAAGAGACCGTTTTATTGTAATAGATAAGGAAATGATTGATCACTACTGGAATAAATATAATTCCTACGAGTATAATGTTTCAGAGAGTCCTATGTATAGTCAGGATAGGACCGTGGAAAAAATAAGCTTCTCTGAATGGCTTATAATGCAATCTAAATCGTTACCAACCCTTGATAACCAATATTTGTATGTTGAAAGAAAATGAAGCATTATCTAAAAAGTGCGTGTTGGCTATTAGGTGAAAAGGGCGTTAGCTTTTTTTGCGTGCTGTTAGTGAACTTTCAAGTAGCAAAGTATCTTGAGCCTGATCTATTTGGGAGATTTAGTTTTGCGCAAGCGATCTCTTCTCTTTTGCTAATATTGTCTGGGTTAGGTATTCATAATATCTTATTAAGGGATTTCTCTAACTCCAACTCAAAAAGAGATATCTTATATGCAGCTTCTTTATTACTAAGAGGTGGATTTAGTATAATAATATTGCTCTTAGCTTTTTTCTTATATCGCAAATCTATCCTAACGATAGAAGTTACGATATTTACGCTACTTTGTTTACCACAGACATTCTTCTACTATGAAAATATATTGCAATCAAAAGGTCAAGGTAAAATTATAGCTATCAGCAAGATTTTAGGAGTTCTTACATCTGCGTTATTGAAGCTTAGCATGATCTACTATGATTGTGGTATTATATATATAATATTATGTTATGTTATCGAAAGCGTAATTATCAGTACGTTTTACGTTTTTCATGGTAGATTCTTACTTAAGTCAGCAATCAAAAATATTGATTTTTCTCTTTTAAAATCAGATTGTATTTACTTATTAAAAAAAGGCGCGCCATTATTATTTAGCGGTATTATGGTAATTGCTTATACTAGAACAGATCAATTGATGATAAAAAGTATGTTGGGAGAAAGTGCGTTGGGCTTTTATAGTGCAGCTATAAGAGTTTCGGAAGCACTTAATTTCCTTCCTTACTTAATATTTTCTGCTATATTTCCATTTTTTATTAAAAAAAAGAGAGAGTCGTTAAAATCTTATGAAACACTAGTTTCTCGGTCTTTTTCGATAGTTTTGGTTTTTTCATCTTTAACTTCTTGGATTATTTATACTTTCTCTGAAAAAATAATAAACCTGGCGTATGGGGTAGACTATAGCAATTCAACACCAGTATTAGCGTTGAGCTGTTGGGGCTTTGTCTTTATATCTATTGGTGCTGTAAGTAGCAAGTGGCTTCTGGCAGAAGATCTACAGAAATATTCTCTTTTTCATTCACTTATAGGTCTGGTTATAAATGTATTGATGAATCTTGCTTTAATTCCTAAATTTGGAATTATAGGGGCATCGATATCGACTCTTATTAGTTTGTTTTTTTCATCGTTGTTATTATATGTAATATCATCTAAAACAAGAAAGTTAGTATTAATTTTTTTTAGGTCAGTGTTGTTATGGAAATTTTAAAGAAGATATCGATAAAAAGATTGTCATACGTAGTTAATTTTTTCCTGGCTTATTTATTTTACATTGTATCGAAGTGGCTAAAATTTGACAATTCTAAAAAAGGTGAGCTATGGGTGTTCGGTAGTGGAAGTGGACTATTCGAAAATAATGTTGAAGTATTTTTGAATTTTGTTATTAAAAAAGAGTTGGAAAATAGTAATAATCGTTTTGTTTTTATCTCAAATAAGAAAGTTGATAACTTACCTAATAAAGTTGCTAGATTAGATCGTGGTAGTATAAATGCATATTACATGTGTTTGAATGCTAAATATATAGTTCTCGATACTAATGACTCAGATGTGTGTCCAGGATTTTTACAGAAATGTGGGGCAAAAAAAATTAACGTTAACCATGGGCAAGAAGGATTAAAGAAACTACCTGCCGATTATTATGAAAAAATTAATGTTGATTATAATTGTGCTGTTTCTGAAACTGAAAAAGAGATAAAAATAATTGAGTGTGGTGCTAAACCTGATACTGTTGTAGTTACTGGTTTGCCTAGGTATGATAAGCTATTCGGTCAGTGCAAATTTAGTAATGCTATTCTGTTTTTTCCAACTTGGAGACCTTGGTTCCAGACATCCCAACGTGAAAATAACGAATTTGTAAAGCATGTTGATTGTTTTTTATCAAACCCTAATTTGCAAAGCTATCTAAAGGAAAGTGGGCGAATTCTTTATTTTAAAGCTCATCACATGATGGATATTAAGCCAAAAACATCTTATGGAACGAATATAATAATTCTTCAACCTCATGAAAACCTTAGTAACATAATTCGAAAAACAAATACCTTAATTACTGATTACTCTAGTGTTTGCTGGGATTATATATATACAAAGCGTGACGTGCTATTTTTTCAACCAGATAGAGAAAAATATCTTGAACAGATCGGTTTGTATAACCTGAATGGCAAAGCTCTAGGGATGACGGTTTTTAGTGTTGATAGCTTGGTCAATATACTGACTTCGGAACAAAAAAAGGTAACTTGTAATTCTGAGCAGTTTTTTAGATACTTCGATAATAGGAATTGTGAACGAATTTATAATTTAATAGTTAAAGGCTTTTTTTAATGGAATTCTATATATTTATTATAACCATCCTTTGGTTAATATATTTAGGTGGAGTCACAAGTAAATCAAAGTCTATAATATTTGAATATTTTTCGTTTCTAATTTTGTTCCTATTTTCAAGTAATTCCTACTTCAATGGATGGGACGCCTATACGTATCTTCGATATTTTAATGTAATTGTCGATAAGGGGAATTATGAAGGTTTTTCTGTCTTATATGCATCGGGGTTGGAAATTGGCTACATAGCCATTCTTTCATTTAGTGCGTTGATATCTGATAACTTTCAATTCTATATTCTGATTCAAAGTTTAATTGTGAATACCCTTCTTTGGTTTGGGGTTAGAAAACTAGACTTGAATTTCTCTCTTTTCGCACTTTTGTTTTTCTGTGCCTCTTTTACTCGATTAGAAATGAGTACTTTTCGGCAAGGAATATCTTTCTCTATCTTTGTGTTTTCTCTCCCCTATCTTATTAATGGAAGCAGAAAGTATATTTTTACAATTTTATTCGCCACACTTTTTCACTTTTCTTCAGTTGTTCTTTTGATGCTATGGCTTGTTAAAAAATTAGAACTCAAAATACATGTCTTAATTGCATTAGCCGCCATACCAATGTGGTACGTTACGTTAGGGCTTTATAATTTATTTCTTTCAACCACATCAATTTTACCTGATAGCCTATCTTTTATAGTCCTTCTGTTAGAGCACTACTCTCAATATCGACAAGCGGGTCTTTCAGTCCTAACGCTTGTAAATTTAGCGATATATTCATTTTTGATCTTCGTGTTTTATTCTTATAAAATCGAAATTACGAGAATACCATTATTAAATACAACGATGGTACTGTTTGGCAGTCTCATACTTTTGCAGTTTTACACAAAATTTATGCCCTCTCTCATTGTTTCTAGATTTGAATACTACTTTTCAGTTTCATTAATAATACTAATTCAGTTGATACCTACATATGCCATCGGTTTTAGAAAGCACTCGCCACTCATAATGTTACCGTTGTCGCTTTTAATGTTCTTTATAACATTTAGGTATCATTTGGATCGAGAGGTATACTTTCCATACACAGGTTATGTAGAATACCTGTTATTTGGGACTCCGCCTAGGGCAGAAGAGTATATATATAGAATAGGTTTGGACTATTAAATGGTGAAAATTAGTTTTATTGTTCCTTGTTACAACGTTGCAAATTACATCGAGAATTCACTTTTAAGATGGGAACCGTTACTTTCCCAAAATGTTGAATTTATATTTATAGACGATGGGTCCCAAGATGATACAATCATTACCCTTGAGAAGAGCTTAAAAGGTACAACTTTTAATAGTAAAATTATTACGGTGTCCAATCAGGGTGTATCCTCTGCTAGAAATTTTGGATTAAGCGAAGCTGTCGGCGATTATGTCGTTTTTCTGGATTCCGATGATTATTTTGAAAATGGTTATTTGAATTTTATTTGTGACGCTCTATCATCAAGTCAAGAGTTAGACTTAATAATAACCAATTTTGATATGGTTGATGAGCTTGGTAATCAAATTAGATTTTTTAAAAGTAATATAACATCTATCTCAGAACCACTCATGCAGTACTTAAAAGGTGATATAACTTGCCATCTTGGTAGTTTATGTATAAACCGTAATTTTTTAGTTGAGCATGACATAAAATTTCCGATAGGAGTTGCTGTTGGGGAAGATTTGATATTTACTGTAAAATTATTTGAGTATGCTATTCAAGAAAGAATAAGAATAGTCAATCTAAGCTTCTTTCGATACGTCGTTATTAGTTCTTCTGTAATGAATTCAGAAATTTCAATGAAGCACTATGAAGGTATGGAAAAAATAAAATCATTGATTAATTTACCTCGGGGTTATGAGAGGGTTTTTTATCGATATGTTTGCTTGAAATTAGCTCATGTGATTAAAAGAAGTATATTACAAGGTGTCGACAGCTCAGTTTCAATCAAAAAGCTAACAACAATAATAAGTAAGATACTATTTAAGCAAAAGGCATGTAAACAATCGAGATTAGAACGGTTTTTATATCACGCTATTGTGAATCAGTTCTCTATTACAGTTATTTCTAGCTTAATATTTTTTTCTTCAAAGCTTTCTTTTCTAATTAAAAAGAGTGTAAGTGGTTACAGTTAAAATGTACAATATTATATTCTCAATAGCAGTTCACGAAGCGAGTGATTGTGTTGTTGATCTGATTGAAAATGTTTTTAAATATAATGATAACGTTGCGATAGTTGTGCATTGTAAGTCTGGGTTTGATTTTAATTTAAATAGGGAACACGTCTTTATTAATCCAAAATCATATAATACAGGGATCTTTGACCAATCATTGGTGGTTGTACATTTATCTAACCTATACTTTTTAGAAAGTTTGAATACAAAATTCAAATTTTTTTCTATCTTAGGTAGTAATGAAATGTTTGTTAAAAGTGGGCTTTTCAAATATGTTTCTTCTGAAAATGAGCATACTGTTTGCCCTGTAAACAAGTTTGATATCCAAACTATAAATGCATTCGGTGATAATAAATTTGTAGCGTTGACTGAATATCTAGGTTTAGAAATTAAAAAATCTCAGCCAGAAGGCTGTTTTTACAATGAGAGTAAGGTTTCTAACTTTTTTAAGTCAGAGATAAGGGAATATTTCTATGATTTAGAAAAGTATTTTATACCAGAAAATAGAATTAGATGTTTTTATCGTGAAAATGCGTCAAAATTAAGCAGATTGATGGTGAAGTTAAAGGTTAATTTCCGTTTCTCTCGATTTTCATATGCGGGAGAAGAGTTTTTTTTGCCTACCATAGCTAATTCGACGATATCCAGAAAAAATAACTCATCTTGCTTTATAAATTGGGAAGAATCCTTGAGTGTAACTGTTTCCGATATTGTCAACATAAGAGAATCTTCCTTTGAAAAATACACAGTTAAAAGAGTAAATAGAAAGTATAATGATCCAATTCGAAAGTTTATTAGGAGTTTAAACTGATGAAAAAAGCGTTAATTACAGGTATCACAGGTCAAGATGGCTCTTATTTAGCTGAACTTCTAATAGAAAAAGGTTATGAGGTTCACGGTCTTATTCGCCGAGCATCATCATACAATACTGAACGTATAGATGCGCTGGTAAATGATGGTGCCTATATCAAACTGCACTACGGCGACCTAACGGATTCTTCAAACCTAATTCGATTGGTCAAAGAAATTCAACCAGATGAAATCTATAATTTAGGCGCAATGTCGCACGTGGCGGTTTCTTTTGAATCACCAGAATATGTTGCTGATGTAGATGGCATGGGGACTCTTCGTCTTCTTGAGGCGATTCGTATCAATGGTCTGGAAAAGAAAACTCGTTTTTACCAAGCGTCTACCTCGGAGCTTTACGGAGAGGTTCGTGAAATTCCTCAGCGTGAAACTACACCTTTTTATCCGCGCTCTCCATACGCTGTAGCTAAAATGTATGCATACTGGATTGTGGTTAACTATCGTGAATCTTACGGTATGTACGCATGTAATGGTATTTTGTTTAACCACGAGTCACCACGTCGGGGTGAAACCTTTGTAACTCGTAAGATTACTCGAGCTGTCGCTAACATTTCTCAAGGTCTAGAATCTTGCCTAGAACTTGGCAACATGGATGCGTTGCGTGACTGGGGGCATGCTAAAGATTACGTTCGAATGCAATGGATGATGCTTCAACAAGATCAGGCTGAAGATTTTGTTATTGCTACTGGTAAACAGATCTCTGTGCGCGAGTTTGTTCGCTTGTCAGCAAAGGAAGCGGGGATCGAACTTGAGTTTTCCGGCGAAGGTATTGATGAAATCGCTACTGTGGTTGCTATTGATGAAGAAAAAGCACCAAAAGTGAAAGTTGGCGATGTCATTGTAAAAGTAAACCCTCGCTTCTTCCGTCCAGCGGAAGTCGAGACGCTACTTGGTGACCCAAGTAAAGCGAAAGCCAAGCTTGGCTGGACTCCAGAGATCACTGTGGAAGAAATGTGTGCAGAAATGGTTGCGTCTGATATCGATAAGGCAAAACAACACGCAGTTCTCAAAGAGCACGGTTTTGATGTTGCGATCTCACTAGAAAGCTAATTATTCAGTAATACTGATTCGTTTATATTGCAGAGTTCCTCATTTCAGGCTCTGCTTTTTCTGTTTATATTATCGGTACTAGTATGAAAAGAGTATTTGTAGCTGGCCATAAGGGAATGGTTGGATCTGCTATTGTTCGTCAATTATCTAAAGATTGCTCAGTAGAAATTATTACCAAAGATCGTAATCAGCTTAACTTGTTAGATGCACTAGCCGTCGAGGAATTTTTTGCGACTCACCATATTGACCAAGTTTACCTTGCGGCTGCGAAAGTCGGCGGGATTGTTGCTAACAATACGTACCCAGCTGAGTTTATTTATCAAAATTTGACGATTCAAAACAATATTATCTACTCTGCACATCTGCATGGTGTTCAAGATTTACTATTCTTGGGGTCGTCTTGTATTTATCCAAAGTTTGCACAACAACCGATGCGCGAAGACTCTTTATTGACTGGAACTTTGGAAGAAACCAATGAGCCTTATGCAATTGCTAAGATTGCCGGTATCAAAATGTGTGAGTCCTATAATCGCCAATATGGTCGCAACTATCGATCGGTAATGCCAACTAATTTGTATGGTGAGAATGATAATTTTCATCCTCAAAACTCTCACGTTATTCCCGCGTTGTTGCGTCGCTTTCACGAAGCGAAGTTGAATGGTGACAGTAAAGTTGTTGCGTGGGGGAGCGGTAAACCTATGCGGGAGTTTTTGCATGTGGATGATATGGCAGCAGCCTCAATTTATGTAATGAATCTTGATCAAGAGGCGTATCTAGAAAATACGCAAGAAATGCTTAGTCACATAAACGTAGGTACAGGTGTGGATTGTACTATTCGTGAACTTGTTGAAACTGTGGCAAAAGTGGTTGGTTTTGAAGGTGAAATTGAATTTGATACTACGAAGCCAGATGGCACTCCTCGCAAGTTAATGGATGTTTCACGTTTAAAGAGTCTAGGGTGGGAAGCGAAGACGAGCCTAGAAGATGGTTTAGCTATGACTTACCAGTGGTTCTTAGGAAATCAAGAAAGTTATCGCGGTTAAAGTACCGAGATAGAGCTAATATAAGGACTTAAACAGAGCATATGTTTTTAAACAAACAACGTTTTTCTCAAGTGATTGAAAGTACGCCATTAGTTTCAATTGATTTGGTTATTGAGAACGAAAGTGGTCAAGTTTTACTTGGAGAGCGTTTAAATCGACCAGCTCAAGGTTTTTGGTTCGTTCCCGGTGGTCGTATTCTTAAAGATGAAAAGCTTGAAGATGCCTTTACTCGATTAACTATAGAGGAGCTTGGACATGAGTTTAAGCTCTCTCAATCAACACTGCTGGGACCATATACACACCTCTATGATGACAATGTGTTTGGCAATGAGTTTACGACTCATTATGTCGCGATTGCCTATAAGCTCACTGTCATTCGCTCTGAATTGAACTTACCCATGGATGTGCAGCATTCTCGTTATCGTTGGTGTAGTCAAGTTGAACTATTGACCAGTGATAAAGTACATGTCCATACTAAATGGTATTTTCAAAAATAACTAAAACTATCACCTAATTAAAAACAACGAGTTGACTATGCTTATTCCTGTAATTATGGCCGGCGGCTCTGGCAGTCGTTTATGGCCTCTATCTCGTGCCAAATACCCTAAACAATTTTTAGCGGTAACTGGCGAGCAAACTATGCTTCAACAAACGTTAAGTCGCATGGTTGGGCTAGAGCACAATTCGCCGTTTGTTATCTGCAATGAAGAACATCGATTTCTAGTTGCTGAACAACTTCGCCGTATTGAGAGCAGTTATAGCGGAATACTACTAGAACCAGTCGGGCGTAATACTGCTCCTGCTATTGCCCTAGCCGCAAAGTTTGCCCTATCTGAAAACCAAACTTCAGCTGAAGATGCGTTGATGCTGGTTCTTGCCGCTGATCATGTAATTAAAGATACTCAATCTTTTCATCAATCGGTGAAAGCCGCTATTCCGTACGCACGACGCGGTGATATGGTAACTTTTGGTATCAAAGCGGATGCACCAGAAACAGGTTATGGCTACATTAAAACCGGCGCTACAGTTACCGTCGCTGATGAAAGCCGTGGCTTTAGCGTTGATAGTTTTATCGAAAAGCCTAATATCGAAACTGCGAAGCAGTATCTAAAGGATGGTAGTTACTTGTGGAACAGCGGTATGTTTTTATTCAAAGCATCTACTTATCTAGAAGAGTTAGCAAAGTTCCGACCAGATATCTTGAAAGCATGTGAAAGTGCTTACGATAGTCATTTTGAAGACTTAGACTTTATTCGCATGTCATCTGAACTGTTTTCACTTATCCCAGACGAATCAATAGATTTTGCCGTAATGGAAAAAACAGAAAAAGCTGTTGTTGTTCCAATGGACGCAAATTGGAGTGATGTTGGTTCTTGGTCTGCACTCTGGGATGTGAATGATAAAGATGAACAGGGCAATGCAACTCGCGGTGATGTGTTAACTGAGCAGACTCAGAATAGTTATATTTATTCACAAGATAAACTTGTTGCTACCGTTGGTGTCGAAAACCTGATCGTTGTAGAGACAAAAGATGCAGTGCTAGTTGCGGATAAAGACAAAGTTCAAGATGTAAAGTCGATTGTTAATCAACTAAAACAACAAGACCGCGCAGAGTGTCAGCAGCATCAAGAGGTATATCGCCCATGGGGGTCCCATGAGACGGTATCTGAAGGTGACCGTTACCATGTGAAGCAAGTGTTAGTTAAGCCAAAAGAGAAGACAGCTCTTCAGATGCATCACCATCGAGCTGAGCATTGGGTTGTCGTGTCAGGGACGGCTAAAGTGACAAAAGGTGATGAAACTTTCCTTCTTACTGAAAATCAGTCAACTTATATTCCAGTAGGGACTCCGCACTCCGTAGAAAATCCAGGACAAGTGCCTTTAGAGCTTATTGAAGTTCGTTCTGGATCGTACTTAGAAGAAGACGATATTGTTCGCTTTGATGAGCAAGCATCTAAGTTTGGTGGCGACTACTAACGACTTATTGAGATAGGAAATTATGGTAACAAAATTAATTAGTAGTGAAGTGCTTGGTGCTTCAGGCGTTCAGTTTGGTACTAGTGGTGCGCGAGGGCTCGTCACCCAGTTTACATCGGACGTCTGTGCTGCATTTACTCACGCATTTGTGGCATCAATGCGTAGCAATTTTGCTTTCAATCAAATAGCTGTGGCAATTGATAATCGCCCTAGCAGTCCTGAAATGGCAAAAGCAGTCATTCAAGCGCTTACCGATGCTGGTGTAGATGCCATTTACTATGGTGTTGTCCCCACTCCTGCTCTGGCTTTTACCACAATGCAAGACAATATGCCTTGCATCATGGTGACTGGGTCTCATATCCCATTTGACCGCAATGGAATTAAGTTCTATCGCCCAGATGGAGAGATCACTAAAGCCGATGAACAAGCAATCTTAACCGAGAAGGTAGACTTTAGTGCTATCAATGACCTGCCTGAGTTAACGATTAATTTCCGGGCGGCTGAGCTTTACCGAACACGTTATACCGACTTGTTTGATGCAGATTTGCTCGCAGGAAAGCGTGTTGGTATTTATGAGCATTCAAGTGCCGGGAGAGATATTTACCAAGGACTCTTTGAATCGCTTGGGGCTGAAGTCATTTCATTGGAGCGTACTGACGAGTTCGTACCAATTGATACTGAAGCCGTGGCTGAATCTGACAAAGAGAAAGCACGTTTTTGGTCCAAACAGTATAATTTAGATTTTATTTTCTCGACCGATGGAGACGGTGATCGTCCTTTAGTTGCGGATGAAAACGGTGAATGGTTGAGAGGTGATATCCTAGGCCTACTTTGTTCGCAAGCGCTTCAAATTGAAGCATTGGCTGTGCCTGTTAGTTGCAACACTATTATTGCTGAATCTCCTGGATTTGAAGCTGTGTCTAAAACACGAATTGGCTCACCTTATGTCATCGCTGAATTTTCAGAATTAACAAGAACTTATAAAAGAATTGCAGGGTTTGAAGCTAACGGAGGATATTTACTCGGAAGTAATGTTTCAGTGAATGGGAAATCTCTAAAAGCACTGCCAACCCGAGACGCTGTTTTACCTGCGCTTATGTTGCTTTCTTTAGCGAAAACATCATCGATCAAAAGTTTGGTAGGTAATCTGCCACAGCGCTTTACGCATAGCGACCGCATTCAAAACTTTCCCACGGAAAGAAGTTTAGCAATACTTGAACATGGCAAAATGAACCCTGAAGAATTACTGCTAAATTTTGGTTTTACGGATTTACAGGTAGAAAGTACTAACACTACTGATGGCCTGAGACTCTCTCTGACTAATGATGTGATCATTCACTTACGACCTTCTGGTAATGCACCTGAATTGCGGTGTTATGCCGAAGCTGCATCTTTTGACATTGCTAAAAGATATGTAGACACAGTCTTATCTCGTGCGCAGCAGTTTTAGTTAAATCTAGAAATATAGAGGCTTGACCTAGAATAATCTGGGTCAAGCTTTTTTCGTTTAATGGTAATGCTAATGAACTTTTTTAAACTTAAAAACCCAATACAAAATTATGCATGGGGCAGTAAGAGTGCTCTTCAAGAGTTATTTGGAATTGAAAATCCAAACCAGGAACCTCAAGCAGAGATTTGGATGGGAGCACACCCCAATGGATGCTCAAAGATTCAACTTGAAGGTGAAGAGTTTCTTCTATCTGAGTTTATTGCTAAAGATAAAGCCAAAATTTTATCGACCAGTACGGAGCAAAAATTTGGAACATTACCCTATTTGTTTAAGGTATTGTCAGCTGGGAATGCGTTATCAATACAGGTTCATCCAAATAAATCGGAAGCTGAGCAAGGGTTTGCTAAAGAAGAAGAGTTAGGCATTGAGCATTCGGCTCCAAATCGAAACTATAAGGATATAAATCACAAGCCGGAGTTGGTTTATGCATTGACATCGTTTCGAGCAATGAATGGCTTTCGTGCATATACGGAGGTTGCTTCTCTATTCACCAAAATTGTAGAGAAAGTAAATTTGCCTGCAATTGAAAATTTGCTTGAAAGCTTCAAAAAAAACTTAACCTCAGAAGGACTAGAGACATTTTTTGTAGGAATCCTATATTTAGATGCTGAAGATAAAGAGGATTCAATTGGAGGGCTAATAGACTATGCAACAGAAAATCAACAGTCAAATGTTGACAATGATTTGTTTTCTTTAATTCTTGAATTAGAAAAACTTTATCCAGATGACATCGGTTTATTTTCACCTCTCATGCTGAATGTGATGACTCTTGCTCCTGGTGAAGCGATGTTCGTTAATGCCAGGACGCCACACGCTTATCTAAAAGGTTCTGGGCTGGAAGTGATGGCTAACTCAGATAATGTTCTTCGCGCAGGATTAACTCAAAAACATATTGATATAGATGAGTTGGTAAAATGTACCTCATTTGCGGAGACCATAGAGAAATCTATACGCTTGCTACCTAGAGTCGATGGAAAGAATCATTATTATCCTGTTCCTGTTAAAGACTTTAAGTTCGACTGCATTTTAGAGTGTTATGAAATGAAGAACGAGGTCAAAAGTGCTGAGATCATATTTTCTATTGATGGTGATTTGACTATTGAACATACGTCCAAGGAAAAAATAATATTAAAAAAAGGCGAATCAGTATTTGTACCAGCATATGTAAAGCAGTATAAAATCACTTCTAAAGGTCGGGTTGCCAGAGTGTACAACTAAAAGTCAATTGAGATGCTACTGTGATCATCCTCTAGTCTAGGGGATGATTACAATGACAATTCAGCTCCTATGACTACCTGATCTTACCAAGAATTCTCTTGTTAAGACTGATATGATTTTTGCGGAGGAAGTCAACTTTCTTCGAAGAGAGACTAACCGAATATATGCAACTCCGTCGGTTACGCGAAATTACCTGCAGAGTTCTAGGGTATATATGACTTTCCCTGCTCGAAGTGTAGTGGTCAACTAAAATTGGCCACGGTTTTAGAGTTTTCCCGATACAGTCGTTCAGACTCATTGGGTGTGAGTCCACCATTATATTGATGTGGCCTGAGTTGGCTGTAGTAGCCCGTGATGTATCGAGTTATATGTTCTCTCGCTTCGCTAAAACTCCGATAACCCGACACTGGTATCCATTCTGTCTTTAGGCTTCTGAAGAACCGCTCCATCGGACTGTTGTCCCAGCAA
>NZ_PIZL01000059.1:0-13415 GCF_002835515.1 Vibrio sp. vnigr-6D03 | reverse complement strand
GATCAAGTCTGAATTAATACATATAAAAGCGTACACTCCAAAGTAAAATCGGCGTACGCGCCAAAGTGGAAATGCGTTCTCTAGATATTTAAGTACCGTTTTGTTTTTCTGGGTTGTCTGCTAATTCGTCGGAGAATTGTGACGCTATATCAGCGAAGCGGTCTTCTACTTTTTTAAATGCTTCTATTACCTCTGGATCAAAATGGCTGCCAGCAGACGACTCAATGATTTCTACGGCTTTACTATGGGGAAAAGGTGGCTTGTAGACTCTCGATGAAATAAGCGCATCATAAACGTCTGCCACTGCCATGAGCCTTGCGCTTAATGGTATTTGTTCCCCCACCAGATGTTCAGGGTAGCCAGACCCATCCCATTTTTCTTGATGGTAGTATGCGATATCTTTGGCATGCACCAAAAATGCACAAGTAACACCCAGTGTTTTTTCAACGGTGTCTATGGTGTCCCCCCCTAACCTTGCGTGATCCTTCATGATCTCAAATTCTTCATCAGTCAGTTTGCCTGGTTTCAGTAAGATATTGTCAGGAATACCCACTTTACCGATATCATGTAAAGGTGCGGACTTGTAAAAAGCTTCGATGGTTTCTGGCGTCAACTCCTCGGTGTACTTAGGATTTTGAGCCATGGTTTCCGCAAGAACTTTTACATACTTCTGCGTTCTACGAATGTGATTACCTGTGTCGTTGTCTCGTGTTTCTGCTAATGAAGCCATAGCGAGAATAGTTGCGTCCTGCAGCATTTCCAGTTCTTCTGTTCGCTCTTTTACTCGCCTTTCCAACTCTTCGTTGTGGTCTTTTAAGCTATCTAAAACATATTGAAGTTTCAGATGTGTTTGCACACGTGCTAATAATATTGGAGGGCTGATGGGTTTCAATATGTAGTCTACCGCTCCGACATCGAACCCTTTTTGTTCATCTTCAATTTGAGATTTCGCAGTTAAGAAAATGACAGGGATAGATTCTGTCTTTGGGTTTTTCTTTAGTTGATAGCAGACTTCGTACCCATCCATCACGGGCATCATAATGTCTAACAACACCATATCCGGCTTAAAACGTTCGCACAATTCTAGTGCCTGCATGCCGCTCACTGCAGCTAACACTCTATACTCATCTTTAAGCAACCCCGTAATCAACGTTCGGTTTTCTGCCGTATCGTCAACGATTAAGATGGTTTTTTTATCACCTTGCTGAGACAATTTAAGCTCCTTGCACTTTTCCCATATCCAGTGGATATAAGTTCACTAAGCTTCTTAAAATGGAGGCTGCTTGATCAAAATCACAGTCATGAATCAATTGGCAGCATCGAGCAAACTCTTCGCCGCCTAATACGGCTTCAAAATCTTGGTGGTGTTCTTCAAGGAAGTCGATCGCGCTCGCATCGAAGTTTTGTAGTAGCTCGTCTAGCTGGTGGGCTCTTCCAAGAATGTCTCCGTTCACTTCTTGTTTCTGTGTCGGGAGTGCGTGACCAATCACTCCAGATATGTCTGCAAATAAGACATGTATATATTCTTCTATTTCGTCGAGAAGAGTCGACGTCTCATCTTGCTTTTCACCATCGATCAATATTTCGAGCCGGGATGCCATATCTGACAGCCGCATCAACCCCATATTTGCTCCCGAGCCTTTTAAGGTATGAGCTGCCATTGAAGCGCCTCCTTTGTCTTGCTTCTCGAGCATAATGTCGATGCGCTTGCGAAAATCTATCTCTTTGTTAATCAACTGCCCAAGGAGTTTTTTAAATAGCGTTTCATTTCCACCGACTCTAAGTAAGGCATTTTTATAATCAATTGCGTCTAAATCATAGAGTGTTCGATTTTCTCTTTTAACCGGTTTCTCTTTTCCTTCACGTTCAACGTTGACTGCTTTAGGCAATTCCTCGTGATTTGACGCTGTTTGTTCAACCTCTTCTTGCTCGACATCAGGTTTTGGTAGCGCCATTTGCAGCACCTTAAGCTTTTCTCCTGCCCACTTACGAATCAATTGGTATAACGTTTCAGGGTCTATGGGTTTGGATATGTGATCATTCATACCTAGGTTTAAGCATCGTTCGCGTTCTTCGACCATGGCGTGAGCTGTCATAGCGACTAAAGGGGTGTCTGCGTATCGGCTGTTTGAACGAATTCGCTTACTGGCCTCATACCCATCCATCACAGGCATTTGCAAGTCCATAAAAATAATATCGAAAGGCACTTCGCCATCGCCACTAGCGGATAAAT
The DNA here is from genome assembly GCF_002835515.1 of Vibrio sp. vnigr-6D03. Classification (NCBI taxonomy): domain Bacteria; kingdom Pseudomonadati; phylum Pseudomonadota; class Gammaproteobacteria; order Vibrionales; family Vibrionaceae; genus Vibrio; species Vibrio sp. vnigr-6D03. Next base: position 11,182 of record NZ_PIZL01000059.1, on the reverse strand, counting down.
GTTCAAGTGCTTCTTTACCATTATTGGCTATCGTGACCTCCATGCCTTTACCTGACATTAGCTCAAACGCAATCTGCTGATTGATTTCATTATCTTCAGTCAACAGGACTTGAAGCCCATTAAACTCGTCATTGTCTTCAGTTCGAGCCGCATCTGATAATTCCGCGAACCGATCTTCACTGGAAAATAAATCGATTAAACAGTCATAGAGAGATGATTGACTGACCGGTTTAGTTAGGTAATGAGAGATATCTATACTGTTGGATGCCTTTTTAACGTCATCCTTGTCGTAGGCTGTGACCATCACAACCTTAGGCTGTTTCTCAATTTCTAATTTTTCTCGCATCAGCGTGACGGCTTCAATCCCGTTCAGCTCTGGCATATTCCAATCCATCAGTACCAACGAATAGGGATTATTCTGATTGATATGCGCCTCAATCATGTCATACGCTTCTTGACCACTACTCGCTGTTTCCGGCCGAATAGGCAGGGTTTCCAGCATTTCAGACATGATTTCAAGCGCGTGATGATTGTCGTCGACAATAAGTACTTTAAGCTCATCAAGCATGTCTGGACGAAGCGACGTCCATTTGTCTTTTGAATTTTGAATTTGGTCAGCTAAATCAAACCAAACATTAAAGACAAATGAACTTCCAACATCAGGCTCACTGTCTACGCGAATATTACCGCCCATTAACTCTATAAGCCGTCGACATATTGATAGCCCAAGCCCGGTACCGCCATATTTCCTTGTTGTACTTCCATCCGCTTGAGTAAACGCAGTAAACAGCCTACTCGACTGTTCAGGTGTCATTCCGATACCGGTATCGGCAACGGTAAATTCAAGCTCAATTCGGTCACCAATTTGTTCAAGGAGTTCGACAGATAACGTAATCTCTCCTGAATCAGTGAATTTCACAGAGTTGTTCACCAAATTAATGATCACTTGACCGATTCGAAGTGGGTCACCAATGAGTTGTTGCGGAATAGTTCTAGGAATATGGAAAAGAAGCTCTAGGTTTTTCTCAAAGGCTTTTTGGCCCGTTACTGTAGAGACATTTCTGAATACGTCATCAAGCGTAAACTCGATATTCTCCATTTCTAACTTGCCCGCTTCAATTTTGGAAAAATCGAGAATGTCGTTGATGATCCCAAGCAGCAACGTACCAGAGCTGTGAATTTTCGAAACATAGTCGCGTTGCTTGGGTGACATATCCGTTTTTAATGCAAGGTGCGCCATACCTATAATGGCGTTCATTGGCGTGCGTATTTCGTGGCTCATGTTCGCCAAGAACATGGATTTCACTTCTACCGCTTCTTCGGCTTTTGCCATGGCCGCGTTGAGTTCTTGCTCCGCAAGTTTTCTTTCTGATATGTCTCGAATGAACAATGTTGCCTGACATAAGTCTCCGAGCTGAAAGATAGTCATACCGATTTCTGCGGGGATTGTGCGGTCAAATTTGTCTTTTGTACTCACTTCAAAGAACTGACCTGCGAGGCTTTGTTGGACTTGCAAATCCAATTTGTGTCCCAAAACACCTTCTAAGCGTGTTTCACCTTCCATTTGGAGTAATTCTTTAATTGGATGGGTGATAGCTTCTTTTGAAGAGTAGCCATAAAGCTCTTCAGCGTTTTTATTCCAGCTGATGATCTTGCAGTCTTTGTCTAACAGAATCACCCCAATAGGCGCACTATCAACGATAGTTCGAGACAGTTCTTCAGACTTTTGCAAGTCGACAGTTTGATTTTCAATTTCCTTTTCGAGCCCTTCTTGATGACGTGCTAGAGCCGAATTTTTTGCCTGTAAATCAACCATTAGCTCTTCAACTGTTTTAACAGCTAATTCGCGTTCTAAAAGGTCTAACTCAAATAAGTCAAATGGGACTTTTGCTTTAATATCTAATTCAAGAGTTTTATTAGAATAACGAAATGAGACACGGGCGTGATTGAGTAGCACGGTATCGATCTCTTGCTCGATAGGAAAGCTAGTAAACCGTATAAGATCCTCATCGGCGAGGATTGTAAAACTCATCGGTGAATAATGTTTATTGAGGACAGTAAAAAACTGGGCAAACTTTAGCCCCCACTTATCGGTTTCTACACTCGTATACCCGCTACTACGTAAAACGCTGAGTACCTTTTTACGCGCCAACAGTAAGCTCGGCTCACTACCATCTATCGTCAGTATTCCAATTTCATTCATTATCACACCTAACTACTATTACCGTCGCATCATCATGTCTTTTACTAAACCTCTCCATGATAATGTTCGTGGCGGTTTCGGCGGTTTCGTATTTTAGAGTAGGACATTCGCTTAAGCTGAAATGCTCTTTTATTCCATCGGTTGTTAGGACAAACATATCTCCGACTTGATAGTCGTCGGAGGTCGGTATTAGTGAAGGTATTCTTTCTCCAACAATACCGGGCTGCGCGTTCAGACTGGTTGAAGTTTGAGAAATCACTCTTACGCAGTTGTTACCAACATTTAAGCATTCGAATTTCTTCTTCTTTCGGTCAAGCGTAAACAGTGTAACGGCCGCACCAATACTTCCTCTAAACTCTTCATCTAGCTTCTTAAGCAACCATTGCAAATCAAATGAGTTTTCTCTATTAATGGATAGCTCCATCTCTCGGGATAATTTTGCCGCGCTCTGTCCGTGACCAAGTGAATCGATAATCGCGATGAATAGCCCTTGGTCACTTTCCAAAATAACTGAGCCATCTCCACAGACGACTTCACCGAAATAGGGACGGCTTCTCACGCCGTATGTAAACGTATTCATACTACCCATTTTCTCGCTACTACTTGAGTGCCTGTTGGAGAGGATTCAATATAAAATTCATCCATCATTCGTTTCACTCCCGGTAAACCCAAACCAAGAGTGCCAGACGTGCTTTCACAATCCCGCAACGCTTTCTCGATATCGTCTATCCCCTTTCCTTGATCCTCTGCACGTATCTCAAGCCCTTTTTTGGTGCTTGTTACCATCTCATGCAAAAAAACATTTCCCGACTTAGCATATTTAACAATATTCATCGCCAATTCGGACACGCTGGTTGAAATTTCACTCACTTCAACTGCACTAAAACCGATCCCTTTAGCCAAAACAAATGCTGCCATCACAACCGTCATAACTTCAGATTCCGATGACACGAAGAACATTTCTTCTCTATGACGGCTTTGGTCAAGAAACCCTTCCATTAGCACGCTCCTGATCGAGTTTTGGCTATAAGTTCAACGCCTTGCTCTAAACTCGCGACCGTTTTTAACCCTTCAATTTCTACCCCTAACTCAACAAGTGCGCAAACAATACCCGGACGAAGCCCAACTAACACACACTGGGTTCCCATCATTCCGGCGGAGTCAATGATTCTTCTTAACTGCTCGAAGTTGTCTGTATCCAATGTACCGACGCCGGAAAGGTCAAGAAGCACACCATCAACCGCCCTACTGTGGATTTCGTCGAGCAATTGTTTCTGAAAACCTTGTAATATAGAGCCCGTTAAATTCACTTGAATAGAAGCTATTAAGGTCGAATCTAAACTGTTGATGGTGATTGCAGATTCCATAAATCCCCTTACCTAGCGTTTAGCATTGACGTCTAAACCCACAATGTTGAATGCCTCTTCCAGCGCATCTCGTAACGTTGCATTAGTTTTTACTTCACCAACATTAATACCAAGCTGAACCATGGTTTGCGCAATGGCAGGAGAGACTCCAGAGACTAAACATTCGCATCCCATTAACCGGGTCGCCTTGGTAATTTTAATGAAATGATTAGCAACAGCTGTATCAACAACGGCTACGCCTGAAATGTCCATAATGAAGATTTTTGCCCGAGCGTCTGCGATTTTTCCGAGCACTGCACTCATAATGTCCTGAGCACGCTTGGAATCGATAATTCCCACAATAGGTAACATCAAGATGTCTTGCCAAATCATGGTGACGGGTGTCGACATCGCAAGCAGAGCTTCACTCTGTTCTGATATACGTCGGTTGATTAGGTTGGAATAAGTTTCCACCACGATGGTGGTGTCCATATGTAAGAGCTTGGTAAATGCGGTGACTAAAGAGCTGTATTCATCGCTGTATAAGCTTCCGTCGTACATCCGTTTTGTAAAAATCACCATCGACATGTTCATTCCAGCGAAATACGTCGGTAACGATAGACCGACACGGGCGTGAACTTCACCAATTGCTACTCTTTCAGCTATATATTTTCCATCAATTTCCGCTTCGAAGAAGGTTTCCCAATAACGAACTTGCGCGCTTTGCACTCTTCCAAGGCGATTGCTGTCTACAAAAAACTGCTTGTACTCTGGAAGAGACTCTAGCCACACGTAAAAATGGCGAACATACTCATCAAGTTTAGGAACCATCAGCTTGCCAAACTTTCGAATAAGGGCCAAATCAGTTTCCGTTAGATCGTGTAACGCCATCAGCGAAGTTGGATCGCTTCCAGTACCATTGCTTGAATTCATATGCTCCTCCAGAAACACAAGTCCATAATAACCCCGTCAATATTGTTGTTTTATAATGGTGATAGGATTCACACTACTTTTTTTAATAGTAGTCAAGGATCTTATAGATGAGAGGTTTTTGTAGACATTTGATCAATTCATTCTGAGCTGAATACGTATGATGAATGGCTTTTTCAAACAAACCTTTTCCGTTAGAATACTTTCTTTTCTAAGCTCAGAGGCTGTTATGAAACGCGTTGTCCTGTACGTGAAAGACAAGTGTCCACACTGTAAATCTGCACAACAGTATCTTGATTCAAAAGGAATTAAATACAGATTGTGTAATGCAAAAATGCAACGTGGCAGAAAAGAACTGGATGCCATCGGAGCACGTTCTGTTCCTGTGTTAAAGGTCGGAGATCAACTTTTAATTGGTTGGAATCCAAGCAATTTCGAAAAAGTTTATAAGTCCTAAATTCGGAGGGTCGAACCGCAGCAATGCACTTACGGATTCGTCTTCATATAAGCTAGAAAAACGTCAGCTTATTTATGCTGACGTTTGACATAATCGATAAAGGTTCGATTCGCGAGTGAGAGATACCCTCCTTTGCGCCATGCAATAGCCAGATCAAGGTGAACAGGTGTATCGAATGGAATCGCTTTCAAACCTGGCTCATTTTCTGTTACCAGCTCCAGTAGTGCAGTAACCGCAAATTCTTGTCGTACAATTTTTAAAATCATAGTTAGCAAGTTTGTTTCAAAAGAAAACGTCGCTTCATGCCCATGAGTGACACAAACATTGTCGATAAAATCCCGATGAAAGTACCCTTTTTTGAACATAACGAGTTCTTGTTTGAAAAACGTCTCATAGGAAATCGAACGTTCGGAAGCTAAAGGATGGTGTTCCCCGACCACGGCAACCATTTGAGAGCGGAATATAGGGTCGACTTCAAGAGAACAAGGAACATCTTCATTTAGAATCACCCCAATATCCAATTCCCCGCCAAGCAACATTTCTCTTATCGATTGTGTACCTGCCTCGACCATCGTCAGTTTTAAATTTGGGTAAGAAGCTTTAAACCCCATTAATATTTCAGGGAAATAGTAGGATCCCATCATGCTTGGCAACCCTAACCGGACTTCACCTTTTTCCAATCCTTTAAGCTCATCCATAGCGACTTTCGCGTCATTGAGTTGCTGAATGATATTTTTTGCAAAAGGCAATAACACTTTGCCTTCATCAGTTAACGTCAATCGCCTTTCATCACGATGAAATAATGCAATTTCGAGCTCGGTTTCTAATTTTTTGATTGCGATGCTGAGAGCGGGCTGCGCAATATTCAAAGCCGCCGCGGCCTTTGTTACATTGCCGAATTCAGCCACTTTAACGAAATACCTCAGAGGTTTACTTTCCATATATTAATTATATCAACCTAATTAACTTAATATATTTTAACTATAACGCATGAATCACTAATCTGTGTATAGGATTTTTAACCCCAATGTTGCCATGATTTGTACCGATAGCCCGTTATACCGTTCAGTTAGCTTTGCATTAGCATTTGGGTCCTTTATCGTTTTTGCAAACCTCTATTTGTTTCAGCCCATGTTGCCTCTGATGGCATCACACTTTGACGTGTCCTCTACTCAAATTAATTGGGTCTTAGCAGCCAGTACTTTAACGCTGGCACTGTCTTTGATCCCATGGGCGGTGTATTCAGAAACCGTCGGTCGTCGTAGGGTCATGTTAATCAGCCTGTTTTTGCTTCCGTTTGTAGGTCTAATACTGCTAGCTTCAGAAAGCTTGGTAGGATTAACCCTATCAAGGGCTGCAATGGGCGCTTCATTAGCGGGGTTTGCTGCTGTAGCGGTTGGGTACATGGCAGAAGAATTTTCCCCTAAAGCACTAGCGTTGGCCGTTGGCACGTACGTGAGTGCCAATTCTCTTGGGGGCATTGTGGGTAGAATTTACGGCGGAATGATCACTCAGTATTTCAACTGGCAAGTAGCGGTACTCGGAATGGCTGCTTTTAGCTTGTTTGGTGCCATCTTGGTTATGCGGTTACTCCCTACCCAGCGCCATTTCAAACCTCAACCAGGCATGTTCTTTCATCATAATCGGGGGGTTATCCGTCATTTAAAAGATCCCAAGTTACGTTACGCCATGTTACTTGGGGGACTGAATTTTGCCCTTTTTGTCAATTTGTATTCTGTTACCGCTTTCCGGTTGGTAGAACCGCCTTACGAACTCCCCGTAGGCATTGCGTCTATGATCTTCCTCTGCTATTTAGCGGGCACCATTAGCGCGAGATTAAGTGGTTTATGGAGAAAACGCTATTCGGTGGTTTCAGGAATAATCGTTGGGACACTCATTAGCGCAACGGGCATGTTTGTCGCCTACATAGATTGGTTAGCGGCTTTGATTGGAGGGTTACTGTTAATTGGCTTCGGCGCTTTTTTTGTCCACTCTCTTGCCTATGGTTTCGTAAGCCAAAATGCCGTTCAAGCCAAAGCAACGGCAACCGCCCTTTATTTGGTGCACTATTACGTGGGTGGGAGTTTGGGTGGTTTTCTGCTGATTTACTGTTGGCAACATGGTGGTTGGGGAACGGTGATAATTGGAGGCAGTGTACTCTATACCATCATACTTTTGTTATGCCGAATCCTTCGCTCATATGAACAGCGCCCTTCGAAGCTTAAGGAGGCGTTGGAATCTTGAGGCATCTCACTCACGCTTGTGGTACGCTTCCGCCCAATAAAGCTAATACGCAAAAAGCAATACTTTAGAAGCGATAAGAAGTCTCCCAATGTTGAAGCAACATGATGCACAAATACACCAGCAGGTCACTCAATGGCTAGAAGATGTGGTTATAGGTTTGAACCTGTGTCCTTTTGCTGCCAAACCCAATCGTAACAAGCAAATTAAGATAGCCATCAGCCATGCTGAAAAAGAAGAGCTTTTGCTCGAAGACATTCTTAACGAGCTCAACGAACTTAATGACTGCGAACCAGAGAAGCTCGAAACCACACTGGTTGTTGTACCAGACATGCTCGATGATTTCATGGACTATAACTTCTTTATAGATTGGGTTGAAGCACTCATCAAACAACAAAATTGGGAAAGCATCTATCAAGTTGCTACTTTCCATCCAGACTACTGTTTTGGTGGTGCAGAGCCGGAAGATGATGAAAATCTAACCAACCGTGCACCTTTTCCCATATTTCATTTGATTCGCGAAGAGAGTATGGAAAGAGTACTGAAACACTACCCAGATCCAGAATCGATTCCAGATACTAATATTGAAAGGGTTTCTAACCTTTCGGAAGCGGAAAGAAAGAAGCTCTTTCCTTACTTGTTTGTTTAACCCTGTTTTAGGATATTCACTTGTCTCAATCATCATTTTCATCAATTGGTCTCAAGCCAGAACTTCTCACTAACCTTGATTCGATGGGTTATAAAGAGATGACTCCGATTCAGGCGAAAAGCCTACCTCAAGTTCTTTTAGGGAAAGACGTTGTTGGTCAGGGTAAAACCGGTTCAGGTAAAACAGCCACATTTGGTCTAGGACTACTGCAAAACCTAGACGTTAAAAAGTTCAGAGTACAGTCTTTAGTCCTGTGCCCTACTCGCGAATTGGCTGATCAAGTCGCGAAAGAAATTCGCAAGTTGGCGCGTGCTATTCATAACATTAAAGTACTGACCCTATGTGGCGGTACACCAATGGGTCCACAGATTGGTTCTTTAGAGCACGGTGCGCATATTTTGGTTGGTACTCCAGGTCGAATCTTAGACCACTTGGAGAGAGGTCGCATCAATCTCGATCATCTGAATACATTGGTTTTGGATGAAGCTGACCGTATGTTAGATATGGGCTTCCAAGATGCGTTGGATGCGATTATCGAACAAACGCCTAGAAATAGACAAACCTTACTGTTCAGTGCCACATTCCCAGAATCCATTGAAGCCATTTCAAAACGAATTCTTCGTAACCCAACCATCGTTAAAGTGGAGTCAACTCACGACACTGTGAGTATTCGACAACATTTTTACAAGGTAGACAGCTTTGAAGAAAGGCTGGAAGCGACACGCCTGTTGCTTATGAATGACCAGCCTGAATCCACCGTGATTTTCTGTAACACCAAGCGGGATGTAGACGAAGTCGCTGATGAACTTCGCTACCGTGGGTTTAGTGTTATTGCGCTACACGGCGATATGGAGCAAAGACAGCGAGACCAAGCACTGGTTCAATTTGCAAATAAGAGTGTTTCAATTTTGGTCGCAACGGATGTCGCCGCCAGAGGACTTGATGTCGACAACCTAGACGCGGTGATCAACTTTCATTTGGCTCGTGATCCTGAGGTACATGTTCATCGAATTGGTCGAACAGGTCGAGCAGGCGCGAAAGGCTGTGCGCACTCCTTCATTAGCGAAAAAGAATCGTACAAAGTTGCACAAATCGAAGAGTATTTCGATTTTGAAATATCACCTAAAGCGCTGCCAAGTGATGATGTGCTTGATGCCCCGACTTTTTACGCCAAGATGGTGACACTTCAAATTGATGGCGGCAAAAAGCAAAAAGTAAGACCGGGGGATATTTTAGGTGCACTGACTGGTGATAAGGGCATTTCTAGTGATCACGTAGGTAAGATTAACGTATTTCCGATGAGCGCTTATGTCGCCGTAAATACATTGAGCGCAAAAAAGGCATTTAAGAAACTGGAAAGCGGAAAGCTTAAAGGCAAACAATTTCGAGTACGCTACGTGAAAAACTGATTCGACGTGCGCTATCATCTCGACGTTGAACTTAATCTACGTGATGATAATTAATCCACTTCGAACCCGTTGTATACTACCCTATTTCTTCCGTTTTCTTTGGCTTCATACAGCGCCGTATCTGCGGATAAAATGAAGTCATCTAATAAAGATTTAGGGTCTTCTACATAAGATGTGTTGAACTTAAAATGGCAAACGCCAATCGACACGGTAACGGGTTTTTCATCGACCATGGTTCGGGATACGCCCGACATAATTCGGTCACAAATCTTTGAAATGTCGGAATGATTGGTTCTGGGCAACCAAATCACAAACTCTTCACCGCCAAATCTGGCAATTAAATCCACATCTCGTATCGCGTCTGCGATACCTGATGCTGTTTCCGCAAGAATTTTATCGCCGAACAGGTGACCGTGGTTATCGTTTACTTTTTTGAAGTGGTCAATATCGATCAGCGCAACCGCACCTTCAGCTCTGTCGTACGCAAGCCGACCAATAGAGCGAGGAATCACACTTAACATAGAATGACGATTAGGCAGTTCCGTTAATGGATCAAACAATGCCAGTTTCTCAAGCTCCCCATTCAACTTTTTCAATTCTTGCTCTTGCTTGTTGCGGACAAGCTCAACTGAAATCCAAGAAGCCATTAACTGAAGCGCATCAATATCAACTTGGCTAAATTCTCTTTCATGGGGCTTAGGGCTTGAAAAGTTAAGCGTACCGAACAACTTGCTCCCAACATACACAGGTATACCTATGTAGGATTCAAGAGCAAATGCTTCATATGCAGGATGAACAGAAAACTCATCATGCTCACCAACGTGCTCTATCGCTACAGGCTTATTAGAAAAACAAGTAACTTCGCAATATGTATTGAGAAACGGGAAGGTATCGCCGGGGTTGAGTTCGATGTTGCTTGGGCAATACACGTTAACGATGGTGTATTTCTCACTTCGAATTCTGGACAAAATACCAATATCCAATTGAAAGCGCTCACAACCTAGCTGGAGCAACTCTTGGATTTGAACATCTATCCCTTTCGAAAAACTGTTCGTAATTTCGTAAAGACGACGTATAACCTTTTCACTTGAGCTCTGGTCATTCATACTTCTGCCTTAGATTCCCTCTCATAGCCTGCAGTAACATTTTTATCCTTAAGGAACTATTTTCTCTGACCTAGCAGGTTAAGTTTAGCTATAAAGCTCACAAATTAAAGCAAATGAAGAAAATTAGTTTTTCTGGTAACATTTCGAAAAATTCAAACGAGAAGCATAAAATGCAACTGACAAAGCTGACTCAAGACCTATACGATCACCTATATCAAGACATTACTGAATTCCGCTCTACTTTTGACTTACCTGTCGCGCAGCCAGATTCACTGGACGAAAAAGCCGACCAACTTCATTCTTCTTTAGCCATTGAAGAGCTCACAGAGCTCGCCGAAGCCGACTGTAAGACTGAACAGGCGGATGCTATTGTGGATACGGTGTACGTCCTGATGGGCCGTTTAGTGCACCTTGGGCACAGTAAAATGGAAAACAACATTGCGATCAGTTACCTGATTGACCTGCTTCTTCACGTCGCTGCTAACCGCGAGATTGATTTTGTTCCATGTTGGGATGAAGTGCATTCCAGCAACATGAGCAAAGTGTGCCGTAACGAAAATGAATACAACGAAACAGAAGCGCATTACGCAAAACAAGGCGTGAAGCTTGTAGCGGTAACTAAAGGCGAATACATCATTGCTAAGTGTGCAGAAGATGTAACACTTGAAGGCAAAACCATTCGCCAAGGAAAGGTTCTTAAGTCGGTATACTACCGCCCTGCTGATCTGGCAAAACTAACGGCTTAAGTCGACGTTTATACCCAAAGTAACCTCAAGATGCTTGGGTATACTAGCCGCAAGCCCGAGTTTCAATACTCGGGCTCAGACTGCTGACAAAGGTC
>NZ_PIZL01000006.1:0-6130 GCF_002835515.1 Vibrio sp. vnigr-6D03 | reverse complement strand
TGAGTTTATGGGCACTGGAGATTGAAAAACGGCGAGGTCCTAACCGGGCTGCCGTCGCGTTAGCCAATAAACTGATGCGGATTGCATGGGCTGTCATCCGCAGAAATGAAGAGTATCAACCAGCCTAAAAGACAACACCACAACCTTTTGCAAAGTACGTAGTGAGATGAATAACAGGATAAATCCTACACGTTGAAAACCTTCTGCTCACGTTGGTTATTTAAACCGATAAGGTGATTAGGACTTCGTGTTCGACTGCCTCATCTTGGCCAAGGCAATAGCCGCTAAAACAGGCCGTATATATGGTAGTTAACCTGCGCTTTGAATCAGACTACTGACTTGCAAAAATGGGGGAGACCATATATGTGAGCGACGCTTGGCTATACTTGAGCGAAGCGAAACTGCCAAGCGTTGCGAATCACTCTTAAATGCTTTGTTAGGTATGTTGTTTTAGGTTTTGCCCAAACATAAACAAAAACATCTCTGCCTGTGCTGCTGTGCACTCTGAAGATAGTGCAAAATCGTTCATAATTTTCAGATACTCAGGATAAAGGTTTGGGGCATTTGTATAAGTCATACGCTTCATGCCAGCAAACTCTTTATAAATACCTGTATTGATGGCTTCAATTACTCGAATGTCCAAAATTAGTGGCTCATGCCCCTCAATTTCACCTCCAACAAAATAGAGAAATTTTGAGTATGTAGACAACCCTAACCCACTAATTTCTTTTACTTTGTTGTAGTGTGTTTCCCAGTCATCAATACCTTGCGATGCACACTTTAATAAAGAGGCTATCTCAGGCAATTTCTTGATAATCTTTGAGAAGTTGTTGCCCCTCATGCCTGATGAGTAGCCCCATAGAATCGTTGATATTATTAACTTGTTGTAATCCTGAGTGTCTGCGATGTCTTTGAGGTCTTGCCTGCGTAGTTTTACATCCTGTTCACCAGAAAATATAGATTGTATTGTATTCCAAATTTCTGGGTGGTTCTCTTGATACTTTTCCCAAGTAGCTAGTTTTGTACCAATAGCATGGTCTGCTACAGGCAAATGACCAATCAAGGATTTGTAATTTTCCATAGTTCCCTCTGAATACCTAACGCCCAGTTAAGTAGCCAAAACGTACAAATGCTGTTTCTGCAAACTACCCTAAACACAAAACTCACCGCAAACTAAAAATGCCACGCGTTTTTGGTCTGCTTGAACTGTTTGTTAGAGCGATACAAACAAAAAACTCGCTGGGCAATGAAGCACTTAGCTTGCATATAATGAAAGGCATTTTAACCAACAAAACTTACTGCAACCAGACCACAAAGCCCAAAACACCGACTCAGTCGAGAATCTAGGGAAACAAGCCGAGAGCAAAGCCTCAAAATTTAGCGAACTCAATTGGTTTTGAAAACTTGCAGCAACTTGGATTACGACGCCTTATCAACCTTGATGCAGGTTGAGAAAGCTAACTCTAAAACACAGAAGCCAGCAACTTTCGAGAACCTTACAAACCTTGAATTTTCAAAGCGCTATAACGATTAGCTAAGTGGCTAACAAACCTGCCACCTCGCTCAATTAAAGCACCTTAAACACACCGCTAAACCAAGCTAAAAATGCCAAGCGTTTGTTAGTCCGTCTTAAGCGCCTTGTTAGCTGACTGCACAATAAAACGTGGCATACCAAGGTGTTGATTGCTTTGACTTTACGCCTCGCGAACGCAAAAACCAAGCCTTACGTTGAAAACACAAACACAACCCAGAAAAGGGGCTTGGCAAAGAAGAAATAACCAAAAAACTCAAATCCAAAAAGCTCGGCTGAATTTCAAAAGGATGCTTTCGAAACGGTTAATGAAACGTGCTCAAGAACGACTGAGTTTATCTAGCCTTACAGCATCAAAGAAACCGCGCCAAAGAACTAAACGGACACACCACTTCAGTAAACGAATCAGGTTGATTCACCAGAAATACAAACAGTGCCACTGGCGAGATAGTGATTAGCACCGCCCTTTCGTATGTGTAGCTAGTGCGGGAATCAATAGATTTAAACCCTTGAAACTTTAACTCCAGCTAACGCCGCGTTAAGTGGTGAGCAACGCAGACCACCGCACCTAAAGTATTGTGCCGTAAACACTAAATTCAAAGCAAACTAAAAATGCCGAGCGTTGGGAATCCGTCTTAAACGCTTTGTTATGTGAATTTTTACTCGTACTTTTTACCGTTGTGCTTTAACCAACCATGCGGGTGTCTATTGTTAGGGTCATGGTGCGTCCAGTGCATTACACCACCCTTTTTATTCCATTCATATTCACCGTAGAACTGAACTCGATCGCCTATTCTTAAGTTAGGAATCCTAGGCGCAAGATCGATATTGTGAGCAACAAGTAAGGTTTGTTTACTATTCAGTCTTATGATGAATTTTTGATGTCGAATTCCATCATTATCATCGGGTAACAAACGAATTACAGTGCCTACACCCAGAACTTGAAGGTCACTTTGATGGTTTTCATATGCCTGTTTCAATTTGTGATCATTGGCTTGCGCACCAACTGACATCAGGCACAAAGCTGCCACAAATATTACTAAAAACTGCTTCATATACTCAAATCCCTTGAATATAACGCCCGCTTAAGCCGCTGCCAACGCAACACAACGGCTACCGCATTGCGCCTTAAACACAATTATTACTGCAAACCAAAAATGCCACGCGTTGGCGGTCGGCTTGAAGCGTTTGTTAGGTTTTTTGTTCTATTTTCTGCAGCCTATTTAGCTCTGCCGTGGGTACCTGTGATAGAACACCTTTGGCTTCCAAAATTTGAGTAACTCTTATTTCAATACGTGAACTCAGCTCACCTTCATCATGAGAAAGATCGTCGTCAATATTTTCAATCATTTTCTCAAATAGCGGTTGAAACATCGATTCAGCTACCATTTCAATCTCTTTTGCCTGGTAATCCTTTTTCAGTTGGTCGTAGTTCTCTTCGGGAACTATCATCGCGGAGTTTAACAATAATTGGGGTGGTATAAAAATTGTTTGAATTGAATTTTTCAATGTAATTCCCCCCTCGTCAATATCGATGATTTTATATAGGTTACTGCCTATACCACTGCCCGAACCCGTATAAACAATGTATGCATTTCGCCCAGCAACAGCCTCTAACTTCTCTTTTAGTTTCTTATATTCACTCTTCTTTTGTAAATAATCTTTAAGGTAAAAAGTAATCGCGACACTGAGCACAGTAGTAACTACAGCAAATAATATTTTAAGATAATCAAATTCCATAATGAGCCTAAACATAGATCTAATCAAATAACGTATTAGATGAAAATACAAAATTAAAAGCTGACAACTTATTTCAATATGAAACCTAATGCAAAATTGCTCATTACAAATTTGAATTCTCTCATAATTTAATATGAAAACTACGGAAAACTTGCTGATAGCTCAACAATACCTAACGCCCAGTTAAGTAGCCAAAAACGCATAAATACTGTTTCTGCAAACTACCCTAAACACAAAACTCAGCGCAAACTAAAAATGCCACGCGTTTTTGGTCTGCTTGAACTGTTTGTTATAGCGATACAAGCAAACAGACTTAACTTGGCAATGAAGCACTTAGCTTGCATTCAATGGACAGCATCTTAGCCAACAAGACTTACTGCAACCAGACCACAAAGCCCAAAACACCGATTCAGTCGAGAATTTAGAGGAACAAACCGAAAACCAAGCTTCAAAATTCAGCAAATCTGACTGGAATTGAAAGCTTGCAGCGACTTGGTTTGCTGAGAATTTTCCACCTTGGGTTTGGTTAAGGAATCAAACTCTAAACCACTGAAGCCAGCAACTTTCGAATTCCTTACAAACCTTGAATTATCAAAGCGCTATAACGCCCAATTAAACTGCCAAAAACGTACAAATGCCGTTTCTGCATACCACCTTAAACACCAAACTCAACGTAAACTAAAAATGCCACGCGTTTTTGGTCTGTTTGAATTGTTTGTTAGGTGCTTTCTTCAATTTTCCACGGAGGGTTTAGTCGATTTTCACCAGCCCAATACAACTTGATTTTGTTTCCTGATGGGTCACTTAATACCGCTTCTTTCCAGAGGAACGGTTGATCGATGGGCTCTTGATCGAACTCTATACCTTTATCTTTCAGGTTTTCTACCAGTTGATCGAGTTCTTCATGTTCAAAGTAAACAACACCTCTACATTCTAACCCACGTTTCTCTGGGTCTAAGTAGATTGAAAATGTAGAATCTCCATCGAGAAAAGAGAAACGAGCATAATGCTCATCGCTGACAATTTGAATAAGCCCTAATGCTTTGTAAAAGGTTACTGCCATCTTGATATCATCAACAGCCAAAGTTACTTGATTTAGATTCAAATACTTTCCTTGTATCGCATGTAAGCGCCTAACGCCCAGTTAAGTAGCCAAAAACGCACAAATGCGGTTTCTGCAAACTACCCTAACCACTAAACTCAACGCAAACTAAAAATGCCACGCGTTTTTGGTCTGCTTGAACTGTTTGTTAGAGCGATACAAACAAAAAACTCGCTTGGCAATGAAGCACTTAGCTTGCATTCAATGAACAGCATCTTAACCAACAAAACCGATTCAGTCGAGAATTTAGAGAAACAAGCCGAGAACAAAGCTTCAAAACTCTGCGAACCGAATTGGGTTTGAAAGCTTGCAGCAACTTGGTTTGCGAGGATTTAACACCTTGATTCAGGTTGAGGAATCGAACTTAAAAACACTGAAGCAGCAATTTTCGGCAGCCTTACAACCCCTAAATTATCAAAGCGCTATAACGCCCAATTAAACTGCCAAAAACGTACAAATGCCACTTCTGCAAGCCACCGTAAACACATTACTCAACGTAAACTAAAAATGCCATGCGTTTTTGGTCTGTTTGAATTGTTTGTTAGTTGCCCATCCCAATGAGTAGTGCTAACATTTGTACACACAGAAGCAAAGGGGGATATTATGGACACTAGAATTCAATTTCGTGTTGATGAGGAAACAAAACGCCTAGCTCAACAAATGGCTGAAAGCCAAGGTCGCACACTAAGCGATGCTTGCCGTGAGCTTACTGAGCAACTTGCTGAACAACAAAGAAAAACATTATCTCACGATGCTTGGCTAACTGAACAAATAAACCTAGCATTTGATAAGTTTGACTCAGGAAAAGCGGATTTCGTTGAACATCAAACTGCTAAATCTCGAATGGAAGAGCGGAAAGCAAGAATTCGTAACCGAGGTAAGTAATGATTTTATGGGAAGAAGAGTCACTTAATGATCGCGAAAAGATCTTTGAATTTCTCTATGACTTCAACCCTGATGCTGCAGAGAAAACAGACAACCTAATCGAAGCAAAAGTAGAAAACTTGTTAGAGCAACCTCTTATGGGAGTTCAACGAGACGGTATGCGTGGGCGACTACTCATCATCCCCGAGATTTCAATGATTGTTTCATATTGGGTTGAAGGCGATATCATCCGAATTATGCGCGTACTTCACCATAAGCAAAAGTTCCCAATGGGTTGATTACTCCCTCAGGGAAACTAACGCCCAGTTAAGTAGCCAAAAACGCACAAATGCTGTTTCTGCAATCTACCCTAACCACTAAACCCAACGCAAACTAAAAATGCCACGCGTTTTTGGTCTGCTTGAACTGTTTGTTGTAGCGATACAAGCAAACAGACTTAACTTGGGAATGAAGCACTTAGCTTGCATTCAATGAACTGCATCTTAACCAACAACATTTACTGCAACCAGACCACAAAACCCAAAACACCGATTCAGTCGAGAATTTAGGGAAACGAGCCGAAAGCAAAGCTTCAAAATTCAACGAACCGAATTGATTTTGAAAGCTTACAGAAATTTGGTTTGCGAGGATTTACCACCTTGATTTCGGTGGAGAAATCGCATTCAAAAATACTGAAGCCAACAACTTTCGAGAACCTGACAAACCTTGAATTATCAAAGCGCTATAACGCCCTGTTAAGGGGTGAGCAACGCAATACCGGAGCCGCTGCATACCACCTTAATCACTTAAACCAACGCATAGTGAAAATGCCACGCGTTGCGAATCCCTCTTGAACAGTTTGTTATATGTTTAACTGTATTAGTTCCGACTAG
>NZ_PIZL01000058.1:3158-4146 GCF_002835515.1 Vibrio sp. vnigr-6D03 | reverse complement strand
TGAGTTTATGGGCACTGGAGACTGAAAAACGGCGAGGTCCTAACCGGGCTGCCGTCGCGTTAGCCAATAAACTGATGCGGATTGCATGGGCTGTCATCCGCAGAAATGAAGAGTATCAACCAGCCTAAAAGACAACACCACAACCTTTTGCAAAGTACGTAGTGAGATGAATAACAGGATAAATCCTACACGTTGAAAACCTTCTGCTCACGTTGGTTATTAAAACCGATAAGGTGATTAGGACTTCGTGTTCGACTGCCTCATCTTGGCCAAGGCAATAGCCGCTAAAACAGGCCGTATATATGGTAGTTAACCTGCGCTTTGAATCAGACTACTGACTTGCAAAACTGGGGGAGACCATATAGGTGAGCAACGAAACCAGACATTCTGCATTGCACCGTAAACACCAAACTGATTTGAACCAAAAATGCCACGCGTTGCGAATCAGACTGAAGCGCTTGTTATGTGTTTTAGCTCACTCATAAATAGTTGCCGCTTGCAAAGCATCTGCAAAAAGCTGCCAGCTCGGTTTGTCTGCATTAGTACTCAAATTAAGGTTCCGGTAAACACCATCAGCATCCTCAAACCAAGCCCCCAAAGCCTCTAGGAAATCACTGGTAGATACATTTTCCCATTTGCTTGTATTCTCTGCACTTAGCTCTCGAATTAGATCGATAAGCTGTTCTTTGCTTTCTATTTTTTTGTAATCAATGTCCATTCATTTACTCAGTTTCGTCTCTGAGCCGTTTCCTACAATGAGAAAGAAAATCTTTGTATTCTATCTCCGACTCTTGATGCAAGGATTTTTCAAAGACACAGCACAAGTTCCAAAGAGCTCGTTCTTCTGCTTGATCTTCGATACTCAATTTCTCTGTATCACTAAACCTACGTACCAATTCGAAAAGAACCCATGCCTCATCTTCTGTAAGTTTTAATTCGACTTCCTTGCTCATGATTCCTCTGTAACACATAACGCCAGCTTAAACCG